>DLYX01000459.1 GCA_003447545.1 Deltaproteobacteria bacterium
TCCCCATCCGGCCCTCGGCCGCGTGGGGTGGGAGGACTTTCGGCGTGAAGCTCAGTCGATAGCCGAAAGGCTATGCGGCTCGAGTCTGGGCAGTCTTGCTGCGGCAGATTGGTCAGGAATGGAGCCCGGTGCGGCGATGGGCCTCGAAATGGCCTTGTACGACGCCGCGGCGCGCGATGCAGGAGTTTCCCTTGCCCGATTCCTTGGAGCGCGCGGCTCGGGGCCCACGGCGTCGAGTGCTCTTCTGCGCGGAGATGCGCCCTTAGCGTCTGCGGCGGAACTTTTTGCAATGGGGTATCGGACAGCGAAGTTCAAGGCTCACCCGGACCCTCAGCAGACGCTTTCGGAAATTCACGCGATCCGCGAGGCGCTGCCGCAACTGGGGCTTCGACTCGATGTGAATGGGGCATGGTCGAGACAGACGGCCGTCGAATTCTGCGGCGGACTTCGGCAGAATTCGCTGGAGTGGATCGAGCAACCGGTGTGGCGCCAGGATTTGGTCGGGATGCGTGCGGTCCGGGAAAATGGTGTCCGCGTAGCCGCTGACGAGAGCGTCCGCACGGTAGAAGATGTAAGCCGCCTCGCCGCGGAGAAGTCCGCCGACGTGATCGTGATCAAGTTGATGCAGGTTGGAGGCATCGCTGCGGCGATGCGGGTGGCCGCGGAAGCCAGGCGACACGGTTTGCAGATTTGTCTCACCACAGGCTTGGATTCTTCGATAGCGACGTCGGCAGTCTTGCATTTGAGTGCGGTGCTCGAGCCCGAAACAGCCAATGGTTTTTCAACGCTCTCGCTGCTTGAGGGTGACCTGGTCGAACAGGCTCTTCACGAGGGGCCCTTGATGGACGTGCCGGCTGGTTTGGGCCTCGGCGTTTCGTTGGATGCGGAAAGCCCTTTTCTTCTACCGGACGAGATTCATCAAAGTGGTTGATTGGCTTTCTCGGCAGGCTGAGGAGCGCCCGCATCACGTCGCCCTGATCAACGACGAGGGCGGGCAAACGACGTTCCTCGAACTCGAGAACCGAGTAATCGATCACTGCCGTTCTCTGGAAGGAAGGTCGATTGTCCCGGGGATGACCCTCCTTTCGCTGCTGTCGCCCGGGACGGGGTTTGTAACGTTGCTCCATGCGGCGCGGCGGCTTGGCGCGATTCTCGCCATCGGAAATCCCAAATGGACGACTCGCGAAGTATGTCGAGCCGTGGCTCTTGCGGAGCCGGATCTCATTTTTGCGGAGGCCTCGACCGAGGCACTGGGTCAAGCCGCGGCAGCTGTGGCCAACCGTCCCCTTGTCCGGGTGAGCGGGGAAGCCGTCGATTTGTCGATCGATCCCTCGAAGCCTGTTTCGACACCACCAATCGATTTGGCTCGGCCCCTCACTCTGCTCTTCACGTCCGGCACCTCGGGCGAGCCAAAGGCGATCGTCCATGGTGCCGGAAACTATCTGGAGAGCACGTTGTCGAGCAGTCGAAGACTCGGATCGCGGGCCGAGGATATCTGGCTGGCATCGATGCCCCTGCATCATATTGGTGGTCTGTCCATCCTTCTACGCAGCACCATTTTGGGCACGACGATTTGTCTGCAAAAAGGGTTTGACGCCGAAAGAGTGGCCACGGCACTTTTGTCGGGCTCCATCACACAGGCGTCCGTAGTCCCGACAATGCTCGATCCGCTCATCGACGCGATTGCTGGGCGGACGGTTCCGGCCGCACTCCGGTTTGTCCTTGTGGGCGGAGCGCTCGCAACCGGGGATCTGCTGGAGCGTGCTCGGAAAGCCGGCTTGCCGGTAGCTCCGACATACGGCATGACCGAGACGACCTCGCAGGTCGCCACAGCGGTTCCGTCCGCGGCCCCCTTCCGCACGGGAGTGGTGGGTGAGGCTCTCGACGTCACCGAGATCCGTCTCGTGGACAAGGACCGCAGGCCTGTTCTCTCGGGTGTTGGCTCGATCGAGGTCCGTGGACCTACGGTGGCTTTGGGCCGCTTGACGAGGCCCGGAGCGCTGGAGAGCCTCGTGGACGATGATGGTTGGATGCCTACGATGGACGAAGGTCGTATGGAGGCATCGGGTGTTTTGGAACTGCTCGGCCGGACGGATGACGTGATCGTGACGGGTGGGGAGAATGTTTCTCCGTCCGAGGTGGAAGCGGTAATTCTCGCTCACCCGGGCGTGGCGGATGTAGGCGTGGTGGGGCGTCCCGATGAAAGATGGGGTACGGCTGTGACGGCCGTGGTCGTCCCTGTTTCGGGCCTGGAGCCGGTGCTGGAAGACCTACGCTCATTCGCCAGCGGGAGTCTGGCGCGCTACAAGCTGCCGCAAGCAGTCGAGTTCCGGCCAAAGCTGCCTCGAACCGCAAGCGGCAAACTGCAGAGGCACGAATTGAGATGAAGATTCATTCGAAATATCACTTTCGCTTGACCCGGGTGAAGTCGAATGGAACACGAACGGAACGGCATGGACGCACGGGTTAAGATCCTCGAATCCGCCAACCGCCTTTTTGCGCGGCATGGATACGAGAACACTTCGTTGGCGAGCGTTGCTCGCGAGGCAAAGGTCTCCAAGGCTCTGATTTTTTGGCACTTCGAAAACAAGGAATGTCTGTTTGACGAAGTCATCGCCGAAACGATTGCGCCTTATCATATCGAGGGCGGCGATATCGAGAATGTGAATACGCTCTCGCCCGACGATGCCCTCGAAGTCATTGCGGACCGCTATACAGCATTCGTACTGGAGCATATTGAGTCCGTGCGATTTTTTCTGAGCCTGTTTTTACGTGAAGAGAAAATGCCGGATGCTTTTTTTGCGCAGGTCCTGGAGCTCTACCGACACTTTCGGCGTTTGATCCGCGAGAATATCGAACGTGGTCAAAAGGAAGGCATCTTCGCACAGGAGCTTGATGCCGAAGTGCGAGCGAGTCTGATCCTTTCCACCTTGAACGGGATTCTCGTGCAGGGGCTCGTGACAACGGATGGATCGCCGCCTGCCGCGGGACTGGTGGTGGCGCTGCGCGAGACGCTCATCGACCCGATGCGTGTCTCCTGAGAGCAGTGTTCTTTCAGGCCTGAGCGTTCGGATCAGGTGGGGTCTGCTGATCCCCGCTCCCTTTCCATTGGAGATAAAAGGACAGGCCCGTGTAGTAGATCGGGTAGAGCAGAGTGACGGCTGCAAGGCCGACGCGCCTTTCCGGAAGGGCGTCCACGACGACCAACCCGACGAGTCCCCAGAGGATACCCAAAATGACGGAAGTGGGTCGCATGAAAAGCGTGCGAGAGGGGTAGATGAATTTCAGTGGGGCGAAAACCAGAATGGCCAGTCCGAAGGTGACCATGGCAGAGATGGTTGGCGGAATGGCGAAGATATACAAATAGAACGTCAGGATGTTCCAGTAAGACGGGAACCCGGTGAAGAAATGGTCTTCGGTTTTCGCCGCGACGTGGCAGAAGCGGTAGGCGGAGGCGAGAACCGCGGCACTTGCCGCGAGAACACCGAAGGCCCCCTCGAGGATTCCGGTGGCAAGCATGAGATAGACCGGGACCATGACGAAGGTCATATAGTCGACGATATCGTCCAGCTTCGCTCCATCGAATACAGGCAGGACTTCCTTGACTCGAACCAGACGAGCCAGAGCGCCGTCCATCGCATCAATCACGACGGCGAGCGAGAGCCAGAAAAAAGCGACGCGGATATCGTTCTGCTGGATCGCGTACAGCGCTCCGAGAGTACATATCGTGCCGAACGCGGTAAAAAAGTGAACAGACCACGCGGCCAGATGGCGCATTGGTGTTTCCCGTGCCGGGTTTTTGGGCATCAGATCATCTCCGGGATGACAATTTTCGACAAGGTGGGTTCAAAAAGAATTTGCACCGAATTTCCGTCCGGGTCAGCTACGTAGCACGAGACGCTATCATCTCGGTGGGTGCGGGTTGCCTGAAGGATCTCGACGCCGGCCTCGCGTAGCGCCTTCTCCGCAGGGAGGACCTCCTCGGGTTGAGCCACCAGAATGCCCAGATGGTCCAGAGCGCCGGGTCGGGCAACTTCGTCGGCGAGATGCAGCGCGAGATTGTCACACCCGGAAGATAAATAGATATTTTCCGGATCTGGCTGCCAGACCACGGAAAATCCCAATAAATCTCGGTAAAAATGAAGTGAACCATCCAGGTCCATCACGTTCAGAGCGACGTGACGCAAGCCCAGATGCTTCACGGCTGGTTGCTGGTCCTTCATGCGCTCTTATCTTCTACATGATCGAGGCGCCTCCTGCGATGGCTCGCGCCTGCTAGGGCCGAACATGAAGGACTCGCCCATCCCCTGGCAGGACCATCCAGAGAGAGTCCTGTGGGGTCGTGACGATTGGAACCTCCCGGGGACGATCCGACTGGCTGGTCCCGACGGCCAGATTATCGATCAGGCGCACAAGGCTTCCGTCCGAGCGGCGTTCGGTGAGTGCCGCTCGGCCCTGTTCGATCACGAAGGTTCGACCATCCCGCGCCTGAGCGATGCCCACGGGCCGGGAGAGTTCACTACTCAAGGAAGAGAGG
>DLYX01000120.1 GCA_003447545.1 Deltaproteobacteria bacterium
CCAATGGGGTGATGAGGGAAAAGGGAAGGTCGTTGACCGCTTTGCCTCCCATGCAGATGTCTGTGTCCGATTTCAGGGCGGCAATAATGCTGGCCATACTCTGGTTGTCGGCAAGGAAAAAACGGTCGTTCATCTGATTCCGGCTGGAGTTCTTCATGGGCAAACAGTCTGCGTGCTCGGGCCTGGCGTCGTCATTGACCCCAAAGTTCTGGTTGGCGAGATCGATGGCTTGCAGGCCAGAGGCTACCTGAGCGAAACAGCTCAGCTCCGGATCGACGAGCGGGCGCATGTCATTCTCCCTGTCCATCGCGCGCTTGATGCGGCGCGAGAAAAAGGCGCCGGCGCCGGCGCGATCGGCACCACGGGCCGCGGCATTGGCCCGTGTTACGAGGACAAGGCCGCCCGCCGCGGTGTGCGTATGGTGGATTTGATCCAGCCCGAGTTCTTCCGCGAAAGAGTCGCCGGGATTCTGGCCGAACGGAATCTGCTGCTCGAGTCCTATGGTGCAGAACCGCAGTCGGTCGATGCGATCTGTGACGAGTATGCTGCCTACGCCGAGAGACTGGCTCCGCATATTACGGATACCGTGTCCTATGTCGCTGCCGAAAGTCAGGCCAATCGTCGCATCCTCTTTGAGGGGGCTCAGGCCGCCATGCTCGATATCGACCACGGGACGTATCCTTTTGTGACGTCCTCGAATACGCTCTCGGGAGCCGTAGGTACGGGTGGCGGCATCGCGCCGCGCCACCTCGGACGTGTTCTCGGAATCGCAAAAGCCTATACGACCCGCGTCGGGGCAGGGGCTTTCCCCACCGAACTCACCGACGAAACCGGGGAGCGCCTTCGCGAAGCAGGTGGCGAATTTGGCGCCACCACGGGGCGACCTCGTCGCTGTGGCTGGTTCGATGCGGTTGTCGTGCGTCAGGCCGCCCGGCTCTCCGGTCTTTCGGGTATCGCGCTGACCAAACTGGACGTTCTATCGGGATTAGGAAAATTGAAGATCTGCGTCGGCTACGATTGTAAGGGGACTCGCTTCGATCGAATGCCGGCCAGCGTGCAGGGACTGGCCGAGGCTCGTCCGATCTACGAAGAGATCGACGGCTGGACGGGTGATTTGTCGGGGGCCCGTGCGGTCGAGGACCTGCCCCGCGAGGCACGCTTGTATATCAAGCGCATCGAGGAGCTCACTGCGACGCCAGTGACCTTGATCTCGGTTGGTGCGGAACGAGACGAGACAATTTTATTGCGGGACCCCTTCCCGGTTTGAGGAGTCGGGAATCGCGATGGCTGCGACGTCCCGATCGGATTGACCGCTCGGGAGGGGACGGTTAATCGATGACTATGGCCGCCGCTGTCGTCACAGAGGAATTGCGTCGCACCTACGACGGGCGCGAGGCCGTTCGGGGTATCTCCCTGACGATCCCCGAGGGGGAAATTTTTGGCCTTCTGGGTCCGAATGGAGCCGGAAAAACCACCACCCTTTCGATGATTTCGACCCGCATCCGGCCCACTTCCGGGGACGCATGGGTGTGCGGGAAGCACGTCGTAAAAGAGGTGCACCGCGCCCGCCGTTTTTTGAACGTAGCCCCTCAGGAAGAGGCTCATTATCCCACGTTGACGGCGGAAGAGAACCTGCAGTTTTTTGCTCGGCTCTATGGCGTCCCGACAGCCAAGCGTGGGGCCCTGGTTGAGAAAGCGCTCGCGGTTGTCGAATTGCAGGGGCGCCGGCATGACCGCGTGGGCACGTTTTCGGGAGGGATGCGTCGCCGGCTGAATCTGGGTTGCGCGCTTGTCAGTGGGCCTCGTGTGGTTCTTTTGGACGAGCCAACTGTGGGCGTGGACCCTCAGTCGCGCGCTCATATTTTCGATGCTGTCCGCCGCTTGCGTGAGGAGGGACTCACGATCCTCTACACAACGCATTATCTCGCCGAGGCGGAGGAGCTTTGTGACCGCATTGGTGTGATTGACGAGGGGAAGATTGTCGCTCTGGGTACGATTCCCGAGCTTTTGGCCGGCTCACGGACGCGCGAGGTCGTCGAGCTCCGTTTTCCGATGGGGATGACGTCACTTCCGATTGTCGAGAATCATCCCGAGGTCGAGAAGGTCGAATTTCACGGTCCTCTGGTGCGTATTTATGCTCGTCATGCGCAGCCGCTTCTTGCAACGGTCTGCGCTCCGGGCGCGCTGGCGGAAGAGCTTGTGCAGATCAAGGTCACACCTGTCTCTCTGGAAACCATTTTCATGGAAATTACCGGCAAGGAGCTGCGCGATTGATAGTTCGAGTCACGGAAATATTGCGCAAGATCAAGTTGGTTTGTTTGTTCGCATGCTTGACGGTTTCCCCGGTTTCGGCGGCCGAGACCTATTTGGTCGAAGGGCCAATGCGGCATACTCAGGAAATCTTGCAGAGTTCCAATACCATCGTCACCGGTCCCGGAGATCGCGATGCGAAATTGATCAAGCTGAAGGTTCTGCTGCGGGACTTTCTCGATACCGATGCGCTGGGCCGGAGATCGATGGGCAAGCACCTGGAAGGGGTGAGTCCCGAGCAGGAAGCCCGATTTCTTTCGCTATTTCGGGATCTTTTTGTTCGGACCTACGTCCAACGGCTGCTTCTTTTTGATGTGCCTGAATTTGCTTACGGCGACGAGCGAATCGTCGGCGATACCGCGGAAGTCGAAACAGAGATCGTCACCGACCGCGATCGCTTCGGCGTGGACTACGATCTGCGCAAAACAAAAGACGGCTGGGCCGCCACGGATATCCGGATCGAAGACGTCAGCCTCGGCGCAAACTTCCGATCCCAATTTGATCGCGCGCTCTCCAAGGATTCTCTCGACGGATTACTCGACCGTCTCGATCGTAAACTTCACGGAAAGAAGCCTCCCGCGCCCAGCCAATGATTGCGGTCTTCTGGAAAGACCTTCGCCTGATCCTGCGGGATCCCTGGGCGCTCGGTTTCGCACTTCTGGTGCCGATTTTCGTCATCACGGTTATCGCTGCCGCCCTGTTTTCCAGCGGCGATGATACACCACGCATAACGATTCCGATCGTGGATGAAGACAGAGGGCCTGTGGCCGGAGCGTTCCGGAAACTCCTCGGCGAGCATGCGATTGTCGAGGTCATGGATCGCGAGCGCGCCGAGAATATGGTCGCGGTGCAAAACCGTGCGCCGGCAGCGCTGGTGTTCCCCCCCGGTCTGAGTCGGCGCTATCTTCAGGGGCGACCGAGCGTGGTGGAACTGCTCACGGACCCCGCGGAACCCGAAGGAGTGCAGGCGGTCAAGGTACTGCTTCTGCTGATGGACAAGGAAGCGGCAGCTCTCGCCGATCCCCTGACCGACGATATGATGGTGATCGAGGAACGTAACCTCACGGGAAACCGCACGGCGATCTCCGATTTCGAGGCGAACGTGCCCGGCTTCACGATCATGTTCACGCTTCTGGCGATCATTTTTGGTGTGTCGATGGGGCTGCATGAGGAACGGGAATGGGGGACTCTGCCCAGATTGCTGGTAGCCCCCGCAGGCTTCACCTGGATTCTATGCGGGAAATTAGGTGCGCGTTTTGTGCTCGGGTTTGGGCAATTGGTCCTGCTTCTGCTTTGGGCCCATTTTCTCTTTGATGTGTCTCTGGGCCCGTCCGTGAGCGGTTTTCTCCTGCTTTCGGCAATGATCGTCCTTGGCTGCGTCACGCTGGGGTTGGTGGTGGGCGGGATCGCCCGGACCCGGGAGCAGGCACAATCGCTGGGCTTGGCCGCGATGATGATCTGGTCGGGGATGGGTGGCCTTTTCTGGCCGCCGGATATGATGCCGAATGGGCTGCGACTGGCTGCCGAGGGGTTTTTTACCACCTGGGCTATGCGGGGGATGAATGATCTCGTGCTAAGAGATCAGGGGTTGGCGGGTATCGCAGACACGCTAGGTGTCCTTTTTATATTCGGAGTCGGGACTCTTCTGATCGGTCTCTGGATTTTCAGGGTACGCCATAGCGCGCGTTAGGACGACGAGTTGGGCGAACACGGAATGTTTTCGAAAGGCGACAGGCAGCGAGCACTTGGAGCGGCGATGGCCGTGGTCCTCTGCCTTGTCTCGGTCACGTTGGCCTCGGCCGCACCGATCGATACCGAAGCCCGCGACGTCCGTCTCGAGAAGCGTTCCTTGCCTACATGGATTCGAGGTGCTCTGGCTGCTGCGCCGGAGATGGTCGTGGCGCGGAGCGAGGTGACCATTCGCGAGAGAGGTCTGGGGACGGCTCAGGCGGCGCGATTTCTCCCCGAGTTTCATGCCTTGAGCTTGTCGGGGGTCAGCAAGCGGGCCCGCGGCACTGTGAATGCGCCATTGGATACCGTCGATACCAATGCGTACGGACCGTTTACCCAAGTCGAGGTTCAATTCGTTCAGCCTTTGTTTACCTGGGGGAAAATCACCTCCAATATCGAGGCCGCTGCGCGAGCGGTGGACGCACAGATGGCGGCCGGCGAGCGCACCGGGAACGCGATTGTCGAGCAAACCAAGGAACTTTACTTCAACATCCTTCTGGCGCGGACCCTCGGGGGGATCGTGGCCGAGACCGCGAAGGGGTTTGATGACGCCCTCGAGACGGCACGCGAGCGCCGTGAGGACGGGGATGCGGATATTACGGAACTCGATATTCTCTACCTGCGCGTCGGCCGCGCAGAGATCAAGAAGCAAATCCCACGACTGGAAGTGAGCGAGCGCATCGCCCTGGAGGCGCTGCGAATTCTTGCCGGGGAACCCCGTCGGGATCCACTCGATGTCGGCGAGCGCTTTCTCGATCCAGTGCCGGCGAAGGTTCGGGAATTGGCTTATTACGAGGAGCAACTCTTCTCGCAAAGTCCGCAGTGGAAGCAGCTGCAGTTTGGCATTGAAGCCAAGTCCAGCCAGCGAGATGCCATGGCGGCCGACTACTACCCAAGCTTCTTCCTCAGCGGGACGTTTGCCTACAGCTATGCCCCCAAGCGGAAGCGACAGCTGAACCCCTTCGCCTGGGACCAATTCAACTATTTGCGGGGGCCCGGTGGTGTGCTCGGGATTCGTTGGCCGCTCAATTTCCATCTTACCGAGGCTCGTGTCTCGGCGGCGCAGGCCGAAGTGGAAAAGCTGCATGCGGAGAGTCGCCGCGCCCGCTCGGGGCTGGAACTGGAGCTTCAGGAGGCCTACGACGGAGTGACGCAGGCTCGCGAGTCGCTGGAGGTCCTCGAGGACGGGCGGAAGGCAGGGCGCGCCATCCTGACCTTGTCGGTGACGAACTTCGATATCGGTATTGGGGACGCCTCCGAGATCCTGCAGGCTTTGGGGAATTACGCTCGTGTTTCCTCAAGCTACTACGACAGCGTTCGCCAATACGATATGGCTTTGGCCAAGCTGACGCGGGTCACCGGCGAAGAAGTGATGGTGCTCGAAGGAATTCTGCCCGGCTACCGTTGGGTTGCCGAAGGAAGTCGTCGCGAGTGACGGTGGACTCGCCGGCGGGCGCGGTGATTGTCCCGGCCTACCTGCGCCAACCGGAGGACGTTGCGATTCTGGCAGGAACGCTCGGCGACCTTCCGGGATCCGTACGCCGGTGCATTGTGGTGGCTCAGGCCGGGCCGGAAGGCTTGCCTCCATTGCTGGATTTGCCCTCGGATCAGCGTTTGCGCGTGGTGCGCCTGCCGGCGGGAGTCGGGAAATGGCCGGCTTTCGCAGAGGGTCTGGCGCATCTCGACGGTGACGAGAGCTGGGTGGCCGTACTGGATGCCGATGGCGCATTCCCCGGACATTGTCTGGAGAGTCTCGCGGCTCGGATGGTCTCCGGGCCGTTCTCTCATGTCATCGGTACACGGCCACCTGACGCGATCGACCTTCGGGCACCCGGGACCGATGGGTCGCGTTTGCGCATTCATCTGGAAGCTTTTTCCAATACCTTGGCGTTGCTCACGCTGGAGCGCAGCACCGATCCGGCGTTTCGGAATGCAGACCTCCAATGCGGGCTTCATTTGTTCGAGGCGGGTCGTCTGCGCGGCCTGGAACCTGCTTCCTGGCCGTTTTACGGCGGGGAGTTGCAGCTCTTTCACGATTCCCTGCAGGCCGGTTATACGGTTGGTTTCGCACCGATCGACGTTGCGGAAAACCCGGTTTCGACCTACCCCCTCGAGGCCATTGTCGACGGCCTTTTTCAGCTGCCTTTTCTGGCGACCGCGGATGCGAGCTTGCGTGAGCGCGCGCTTGCGGAGACCCCGATCTTGTATCCGGACTGGCCGCTCGATCCGGCCATGCTCGTTGCGGATCTCGAGCCGCTCCTGTCCCGTTAGGCCTTGCCTCTCACGCCAGATCGTCGAACTCGGGGGGGACTCGCTTTTCCTGGGGCTCGGGCTCGGCCTAGGAGAGTTTCCAGACAAGGCCCAACCCAGCAATGAACCCAATCGAGAGTAAAGTGATTGCTAGTGTGGCCATATGACTTCCTCAGACTCCCAGAATGCTCAGGCCGGCATCGACCTTCAGAACTTGTCCCGTGATCCCGCTGCCGCCGTCCCCGGCCAGAAGGGCACAAAGTTCGGCCACATCCTGAGTGGAAATATTTCGACCCAGCGGGGACTTGGATTCGGATAGCTTGAGCATATCACGAAAATTACGGATCCCGGCGGCACTTAACGTTTTAATCGGTCCGGGGCTGACTGCATTGACGCGGATATTTTCCGGACCGAGGTCGGCTGCGAGATAGCGGGTCGCGGATTCGAGGGCTGCCTTGGCGACACCCATGACATTGTAGTTGGGGAAAACGCGCTGGCTCCCATCGAAGGTCAGAGTCACGATCGATCCGCCACCAGCGGAGATCATCAGTGGACGCGCACCGCGTGACAGTGAAACGAGGGAATAGGCGCTGACGTCGAGCGCAAGGCGGAAGCCTTCGCGGCTGGTATCGACAAAGCGGCCCATCAGATCCTGACGGTCCGCAAAGGCGATGGCGTGGATCAGGATATCCAGCCCGCCCCATTTCGCGTCGATCGCCTCGTACATCGCGGCTATCTGGTCGTCCTGAGAGGCGTCGCAAGGCAGAACCAGATCGGCCCCGATTTTATCGGCCAACGGCCGCACACGCTTTTCCAGGGTATCCCCGAGAAAGGTCAGGGCGACCTGAGCCCCTTCGGCGGCGAGTTTCTGCGTGATGCCCCAGGCGATGCTGCGTTCGTTCGCGACTCCGAGGACGAGGGCTCTTTTTCCTTCCAATGACGGCATACACTGGTTATCGCGGAAACCAGCCTGCCATTCAATTTGGCGTCACTCGGTGCGCGGTTTGCCATCGTGGGGTGCGAGCCGGATACGAGGCGATGCGGCCTCGGGGCGCGACTTTCCCGGGGTTCAGCGGGTTTTTCGGTAGGTAGGGTCGGGCGGCATCAGGCGCTTCTGCTTGCCGCGTCCTGCATAGATGGGCTTGGCTTTCTCGTAATAATAGCGCCCGCGACGATTGTAGGCTTTGCCGCCGCGGGGTTTTGCCGTGGGGTCGGGGACTGTGGCGCGGAGTGTCGCCGGTTGCTTCAGCCGAGGGTCGGGGATCGGCGGCCGCCGCATGATGCGACCACGTTCCTTTTGCGTTCGCTTGACCCGAAGGTTCTTGGGGTCGCCCACGCGGCCGCCAGCGGCTGTGCTCACAACGGGGGCGAGAAGAAAGGCCAGCGAGATTGCCAAAGCTGTGAATTTTTTAAAAGAGATCATTGGTGTACTCCGAGATCTGCGATGCCCGTATCGGGGGCTCCATGCTTTGCCTGCGTCGAGGTCTGGTCGACACCAAGTGCGGAAGCCTCATCTGATCCTTTATCGATCGCTGGGCTTCCAAGCGATAGCGAAAGATCATCATCGGCCCAACCGATCCCGCCCGCGATGCCGTCGGGGCCCTCCGGGTCGCGATAGAGTGGGTCCGAATTCGTCAGTATATCCGGGGAAGATGCGGCACTTTGGGGGTAAATATCCATCCGATTATTGCCTAGAAGAAGGTGGTGCAATGAGGACGCTTCGCCCGCGCGTGCCCTCATATGGACGCCCCAGCCCGCGTGCCCGGTCACGATCGAATCGCGAAATTCCAGATCCGGGCTCCGCCGCAAGGAGATGCCGGTTCGGCCAGCGCCCTGAATCGTTACGAATTCGATCAGACCCGAGCTTCTGGACATTCCGATGCCGCCACGCAAGCAGGCCGTCACCTGCACATTTCGAATCAGAACCTCGGTGGCTCGAACTCCATAAATTCCGGTGCGACGACAACCGCTTAATGTCACCGAGTCGATCGTTACGCCGGGGTTTCCGCGCAGAGTGATTCCGTCACTGCGGACGTTGGTGATGCTGAGATCCTGCAAATGAATATTTTCGGCTTGCCGATAGAGGCTGATGCCGCGCCGCCCGCCATCGATCGCCAGGTTCCGGATCTCTACCCGGGCTGCTCGGACCCGGATCGCATCGCGTCTGGAATCGGGCTTGAGTGTCGTCGAGCCCAGAGAGTCACTGCCGAGAACGGTGACGTCCGATACCCGGATATCCATGGCCTCATTCCAAACGCCGGCACCGATGATCAGAGTATCTCCGGGCACCAATTGGCGCAGCGCGTGCCGTATCGTAGCCCACGGCGTTGAGGCATTCGCCGCCTCGATGCGGGTATATTCGTCATTGCCGATAGTGGCATCGACATGGAGCAGCGCCGATGTGCTGGCGTCTCGCCATTGAATGGCCGCGAGAGAACGCGCGCCGTTTGCATAATGATAACCGAGGTCCGCCATGCCGAGGTCTGGTGTGCCCGAAGCCGCGGTGGTTCCGGTAAGCCCGAGAAGGAGCGCCTGA
>DLYX01000394.1 GCA_003447545.1 Deltaproteobacteria bacterium
GTGTAGGAGTCTTCATAACCCGTAAAGGTCCATGTCCCTTCGTCGGCTCTCGCCGAGGAGGACATCAGCAGAAGGCACAAAACCCCGAGGCCGAATTGAACCGGTCCATGACGCCGTTGACCAGCTTTGTGGTTGATCCGGACTCTTCGATCAGTCTTCGTGATTCGGTTGCCCATCGGGTTTCTCCTTCAGATCCAGGTTGCTGCTTTTTCGATTTATCGCGCGACTCCCGATCGCTCACCGGGGGTTCGACTGAACAGACGGGAAATCTGGGGGCCATCTTTCATATGCCCTAGAAGTACGCCTTGGTGACCAGCAATTTATTTGCGTAGACCGTTTTAAAGGAACAAATTGGGTCGAAAAATCGTTTTGGCTCAGAAAGCGCTCTATTTATCCATCCCAGCCCTGCCAGACGGCAGCGTTTCACGCCCTTCCCGCCCGTGGCAGAGCCACTGGGCGGCGGTACGCGGCGTTTGGAGAGATCGAGTTGTGTTCGTCGTCGTTTTTCAAACAGCCCGCAAGTGCGGGACAGGCGGAGTGCGCCTAGTTAGAGTTAGACAAACAAAAGCCTGGTGCGAGCGCTTCCGGGAACGGTACATCGAAGCCGCTGGCCCATGCGAGGCCTTGGTTGTAGCTATATGTTCCGGCAGTTGTGTCTGAGCATCCGGTGGAGGATATGGTCACACCAGCGTAGGGTCCGTAGTCCGTCACGAACGCCCCGCAAGCTCCCTCGCGGAAGCAGTCGCGTCTGCCGGGGAAGCAAAAACCCGCAAAGAGGTAGCCGCCCGCAGCCTCGCAGCCAGCTTCTCTTGCCTCATCTGCGATCGTTTCGATAGTGCTGTCATTCGCGAGCGTGGTCAGTTGCTCTTCGGTCAACGATGCCCCCGATGCGAATAGCTGCCGTACTTGGTCCGCTGTTGCCAGAGCCGCACTGATGCCGCATTCCTCGGCGCTGACCCCCAGCTTGACGACAAACTTGTCGGTAGCTTTCTGCAGCGATACCGCGCGCCTGATCCAGCAACTTCCCCGGGGCTCTTTGCCCTTCGCGACCAGCAGGTTGTCCTGTTCAAGACATTTGGCGAAGTTCGACTTGATCTTGGAGTTATAGACCCGGCATTTGCCTAGATCGTCGAGTGCGTAGGCCGGGGCGGCGGACAGTGAGGAAGCCAGCACGAGGGCCAACGTGAGAATAACTTTCTTCAGACCTCTACCCGAATAAGGGTTCCTGCAAAAAAAGTTACCATTCAAGGCAATAGCGAAAATTGGGTTCCTCATGATTTCCTCCCGACCCTCGTGGGTCATTGCTGAACAGGCGGCTTATCCGCCTTTCAAAGAGGAGGCGTGACGTTTGATGTCACAACGTGACACGGTTGCGAAAAAAGGCCCGCTACGCTGCGAAAAAAGCGATATAGCAGCAGTAAAGCCGATGATTCGCTGTTCCTATGGTCCTTTATTGTCCATAAGAGTCTTGATTGCTGCCTGATACGAGACGCCGCTCCATGATACAATCGTCTTTGAAAGTTGAGGTTCTGGCGGTCTCCGATCCCGCCGGGGCTAACCCTTTTGTCGTTATCACCTTGCTTCGGTGGCTTGGATAACTCCGAACATCTACAGCTGATCGCCAGCGGAGCCGCTCGTATAAGTTGAGATTTGCCGCAGCGGCGCGAGCTCGCGGGGCTGAACCCAACTTAGCCTAAGCGGGTCTTCTGGGAAGGATACATGAAAGATCCGGCTTGACGGTGGAGGTGCTGGTGGGTGAAGCTCTCGACTATGCGAAACCTCATCCTTGGCATCACCATCGGCTTCCTCGCGGCCAGCACACTCGCCTGAGCGGTAACGGTTCGTTTTCCGAGTATCCTCAAGGTGAAGGGCATAGCCTTCGTGGACGAAGCGGGGTATGTTTTGGGCGGCGCGACACCTACAACGGTCGATGTTGTGAATATGCCTACGAGCTTGGACGTAAACATCACCGCATTGCCGTCCACCGGAAGCGAGAGTTCTGGGGAGTTGTTCACGACAAAACTAGGCAACGGCCCGGGCGTCTGGAGCGGATGGCGGTAGCGTAGCCCTGCGGCGGCTCGGCGGTCAATATAGGTGCCAAAAAGGCACAGAAACCAAGGCGGGGTGATCCTGTATGCACCCACCGCCCACACGCCCATCTGTGCCGCAGTCCGATTGCCTCCCACCCCCGACCTGTGGCATCACGCCGGCTGGAAAGAACAACAAACGCACAGCCGAGAAATCGCCGGAAGTCCTGGACTACCAGTGGTCGATGGTCTGCGGCGCCGACCGCTCGTATTTGTGGATCCTGAGCCGCACACCGACCATGGCGCCCGCGACGTTGAAGATACTCACCGGCAAGGACCGGTCTGTCGCCCAAAGTTGGTAGAAACTTGACTCGCCGCGGAATACGAGATTCTCTTTCATTCTGTGCTGTGGAGGGGTGAGAATGGAACTTCGAGATGTCCTCATTGAAAAACGAACTCGATCACGGCTCCTCATGGGGTTTGTTTTTGCATTCAGTTTCGCGCTGATTTCCGGGTGTGGGCAATCCGAGAAACCTGCAGCCGCAATCGAGTTGGTTTCGTCGCCGTGTAACCTTGCAGAGGCGAGGTCCGATTCGTCTGGCGTCAGGGCCCATCGCGTCAAGTCTCAAGAATGCGAAGCTGTGGTGGTTGTTCGTCGTCACTCCGACGACAGAGAAGATGGTGATTACAACCCCAAGATGCCTCAGGGAGATGATACCTGGACGTATACCTTCCCCGATGGAGAGACACAGACGACGCCCTGGAGGAGGTTGACCGAAGACGGGGACCGGATTGCGCAATACTTCGGCTCGAACCTTTCAATCCAACTCGCGGGCCTCGATTTGGCCGGAGGTGAGGGCGAGCCTCGCTATCCGTGTCCGATTGACCGCGTAATTACCATTGATCCGACTTCGAGAGATGCCACGCAAAACCCTTTCGAGACGGCATTCCCCTTTATTATCGAGAAAGATTTGACTTCGGACCAAGTGATCCTGCTCTCGGAGAGGCAAATTGGACAGGATTTGCCGCCGGAATCTTTTTTGGGCGAATCGGGCAACTCCACATTGGTGGTGGCCACGCGACAGGCGCTCTGGGTAGATGATGGGGAGGGCGGGAGCGAGACCACGATCAGCCGATTGCTGCGAGGCTGCGACCCGGGCACCCGCAACTGTAACCTGTCGGATGATGACTGGAAACCCTCGAAGGTCAAAGACTATTTGCTGTTCAGTAATTTCTGTCCAGACGATAATCGCTATCATCTCCAAAAAGTAGGGTTTTCCGGGAGGGCAGACTTGCTCGAAGCATCCAAGCCGATGCGGAAAGAATAGCAGGCGCCGACCGACGACTAGCATCCCTCGAATGAGGGAGTCTGGCTCAGGTGTTTACTCACCGCCAAGGTCTGTTGTGCTGGCGGGTAGAACTTGACGTTTTTTATTGGCCCGTATTCGCGACAAGGCTTCCCAGGGCCGCAAAGCTGTCGGTCATCTGGAAGTTCGAGAGTACAGACACTGTTAGATCGAGTTCGCTCATTTGAATTGAATTCGCTGCGAAGCCATTGATCAGCCCTTCGTGTCCCCAGCCGATGCCATTCCCCTCGATCTCGTAACGGAAAAGGCCCAGACTATTTCCGGTCCATCGCAGGTTTCCGAACGATGGGGCAAGAGCGCGCGACGCAATTGATTGGGATGTAGCGGTCGTCATCAAGAGCCGATGCTCTTCGTCGAGGACATCGCCTTGAACAAGTGCCCGCATCCAGCGAGCGACATCCTGCGGCGTCGACACGATTGCTCCTGCAGCCCACGCTACAGTCCAGTGTAACCCTTGAGTCACTGGCAATATCTCAAGCCCGAATTGTGGCGGGCGGCACTCAGGTTCGCCGTCGCCGCCGCAGGAGAGTCTTGAGCCTTTGACTGTCGATCCGCGCGGCTGGCCTCTCCAGACGTAAGTATCCTCCAATTGTAGGGGTTTGAGAAAACGGGAATGAACCTCGGTTGCCCAAGATGAACCGGTGACTTTCTCAGCGATCAGCCCCAGGAGAATGTAGTTCGTGTTACTATAGGACCAGTCCTCCCCCGGTTCGAAGACGGGGGCAAGCTCCGCGGCTATCTGAATGCAACGCGCGGGGCTGTCGGCCGGCGAGTACAAGGAACTCTCCGAAAAATCGGCAACGCCGCTGGTGTGGCCCAATAACATTGCTATCGAAATCGAGTCACCTTTGGGGTAGTCGATCCATTGGCTAATGGGCTGATTCAGGGCCAACTTCTTCTCTTGATCCAACTGCATGATCAGTGCTGCGGTAAACGTTTTTGTGATGCTCCCGATGTGAAAGCTGTCGGTTGGCTGCAATGGCAGAGAGCTTGGGGGGGTGGCCGATCCGGATACGGCAACAGTTGGCTCGCCGTTGACTATCACGGCAACCGCGAGTCCCGGGATCGGTATTCCCCATCGCTCGCCGAGCGAGATGCGTAACTCTGCTAACGCGTTCTCAAGGGCAGTGCTCCCCTGCGGAGGTGGACCCACGCTGGAGGCACAGCCAACCAGGCAGGCGAGCAGGCTGATAGCGGCGGACAGGCGTCGGGAGCGCATGGCGAGACGGTAGCCCCGAGGCTACTGTCCGGTCAACACAGGTACCGAAAAGGTACAAAAAATCAGACAGGGAGGTCTCTGGTCAGACGATAAATCAGAACGCGGCAGTGGTTCGTCCAGCCAGCGTCAGCGCCTGAATTCAGATTGCGCCCAGAACTTTGCTGATCGTCTTTCGAAATTTGTTGCCAAAGGGCGGGCGTGCGCCAATGATCGGCAAAACATCAATCATGGTCTGACTGTAAAACGCGCGTGCATGACTCATGTTTCTGAACCCTTCCGGACCGTGATAGGCACCCATTCCAGAGGCGCCAACACCACCAAATGGGAGATCCTCTTGCACGTAATGAAGCGTGATATCATTGACGCAAACACCACCACTTTGGACATGAGTGAATAAGTATTCCTGTTCACCTTTGTCTGTGCCAAAGTAATACAGAGCGAGTGGATCTCGGCGGGGTTCGATCTTGTCCGGTACCTCGGTGATATCCGCATACGTCATAATGGGGAGAATGGGCCCGAAAATCTCCTCGTGCATGACTTGCATGTCCTCATGGACGTTCTGGAGAATATGCAGAGGCATGCGCCGGTTGCTGGCGGACGCACGCGTCTTGTCAGCACCGACGATGGTGAGTTTTGCGCCCTTGGCGACCGCATCCGCAATGTAGCCTTGTAATCTGGCGAAATGTCTTTCGTTAAAGACACCCGCATAGTCCGTATTCTCGGTGATGTTTGGATACATTGACTCCGTCTCGTGAGAGACCCGCGCAATGAACTGCTCTTCCAGTTCCGCCGGCACCAGGACGTAGTCCGGTGACAGGCAGAGTTGGCCACCATTTAACAGCTTGCCGAAAGCCAGCCGTGTTCCTGCGAGTTCGATCTTTGCGCTGCGACTAATGACGACGGGTGACTTGCCGCCAAGCTCCAATGTGACGGGCACCAAGTTTTTTGCCGCGGATTGCATCACTTGCTTACCGACGCGAGTGGATCCGGTAAACAGAAGGTGATCGAAGGGCAGCTCCGCAAATTGTTGACCGATCTCGGCACCGCCGGTTACGACCGCGACCTCATCTTCGGAGAAATATTGAGGGATAACTTCGGCAAATAATGCCGCTGTTTCAGGCACGAACTCTGAGGGTTTCAGCAAGGCCCGGTTACCGGCAGCAAGCGCACTCGTCAGAGGCGCAACGGTCAGGCCGAAGGGCAGGTTCCAGGGAGAAATGATGCCGACAACTCCTTTGGGGAAATATCGGACCTGGCTTTTCCCGCCCAGAAAGTTCATCGGTTTGTTGGTTTTTCGCCTCTCCGGTTTCATCCAGGTTTTCAAATATTTCATTGAATATTCGATTGCCTCGACCTTGGACGCAAACTCTGAAAACAAACTGAATTCATAGGATCGAGCATCGTTGAATTCGCGTTTGGTTGTTGCCGCAAACTCTGTCTTGTTTTCGATAATCAGCGCCTTGAGTCTTTTCAGGCGGTCAATTCGTGTTGCATAGGTGACCTCGCCCTCGGCACGAAACTTGGCTCTCTGTTGTTCGAGGAGTGCGTTTAGATTCGGTGCGGTCAAATCTGTGACGTTATAGTGTTCAGCTGTGCTCATGGTTTTCCTCTGTGGTTGCCCTGCATTGTTTTCCGTTCAGCGATTTTTCGTGATTCGCTTGAGCGTTTGATTTGTTTTGTTCGCTTGGATGTTGGAGGAGGCTTCCGCGCGGATGCCCTCGATGATGCGAACGGCATTCTTGATGAAAAGCGGTTCAGACGAAAAACTGGCCATCAGTTTCAGAACATCCGTCGGTAACTCTTCGTTCTCTAATGATGGGCTCTGGTCGGTTTGCGTCGCACCGATCAGCAGGACCCCCATTGTTTTTACGATCTCGCTTGCCTGCGCTGTGCTTAGTTTGAGTGCTTTGGATGATCGTTCCGCAAGAACTTCCACCTGCTTGATGAAGATTCGCTTCGACTCGATCAGCCGAGGGATCGCGACATTGTGCTCGATGAGATGTTCAAGTCGGGTCAGCAACGGCAAGAAGACGCCGTCGGCCAGGGCCGTCGTATAGAGCGATTGGGCATACGCCTCACTCGACATGGAATCAGATAATTCATTGATGAAAACTTGGCTCCATCGAATCAAGCTTTGCTCATAAAGGGTCAGAAAGAGCTCTTCCCGGGTTTGGAAGTAAAGATAGAGTGTCCCCTTGGCCAGGCCCGTGTTCCTGGCGAGTTGCGCCATGGAAAATGCCTCATAGCCAACCTCATGGAAGTACGTTTCGGCGGCGTCGAGCACTGCTTGCCGCCGAAGCGCCTTTTGTTCTGCGCTTCTCGCTCTCTGATAAATCGCCGGAGTTGTGTTCATGAGTGTCTCCACACGGCTTTGTTTCTTCTCGCTCGGCCATGGCGGGTTCACCGCCCCTGGCCAATAAATGACCGCTGGTCATCTATATAGCTGACCAGCGGTCATTTCAAGTGTCGGTCAGCTCCGCAGAAACCTAGCGGCAAGCCACACCCGGAACTCCGCCGATCGGATGGGGAGGGGTCGCACGCCGACGACCCCGCCCGAGACCTGGAAGATGCTCACCGACAAGGCCCGGTCGCTCGGCTTTGATGTCGACGCGCTGGTGATGGGGCAGGACGCGGCGGGGTAGGGGGGCAGGCAGTTATTTTCGGGCGCTTTCTTGCGGTCCGCAGGTCTTGCAGGCGATAAACAACCAACGAAAGGAATCGATTCATGGCCTCCGTTACTCCAACTTCGGGACCCGTCGCAGTCACCGGGGCGTCCGGATACGTCGGCGCTCATACTGTTCTGGCGCTCTTGAACCGTGGCTATACCGTCCACGCTTGCGTCACCAATCCGGACAATCCCGAAAAGACGGCACACCTGCTGGCCATGAACGAACAGGGCCACCCCGGAAGCCTGACTCTGCACAGGGCCAATCTTCTTGAGGAGGGGGGCTATGACGTGCCCCTGGCCGGATGCAGTGCGCTCCTGCACGTCGGAACCGCGATGGCTTACGGGGGAGCCAACAATCCCCAGGAGGTCTACGACGGGGCGGTCTCGGGCACCGACAACGTCCTTCGCTCGGTTGCGAGGACCGAAACGATTCGTCGTTTGGTGTACACGAGCTCGTTTGCGGCGATCATGAACCCCCGTCCTCCCGGCTACCGTTATACGGAAAACGATTGGGCATCGGATAATCGCGAGAAGGATCCTTCCTGGAGTCTCGAGAACCTGAACGACAAGGGCCAGGTCAGTTACGCGATGGCCAAGGTCGAGACCGAGCATCGCGTATATGCGGCGGCCAGAGAGAGCGGGCGTTTTGAGGCGATCTCGATCAACCCGATTGTCGTTCTGGGCCCGCTTCTCGCCAAGGCGCACGATCTGGTCTTCTCGTGGCAGTGGTTTCTGGGGCGCATGCTGCGGGGCGAGGCCTGCGGGAACGGCTGGCAGCATCTGTGGAACATCGTCGACGTCCGCGACGTGGCGATGGCCCATGTGCTCGCGATCGAGAGCGATGCCTGTCGCACGGGGGACCGATTCCAGCTCTCGGCTACCGACGAGTCAGGCGAACTCGATTGCGTCCAGCTCCAGCAAAAGCTGCTCGAGTTGTTCCCCGAGATCGACGTAGGTGGGGCCCCCGAGGGCTATGCGGAGATTATCGAGAAGCACGGCCAGGTCTACGACTCCCCCCGGGCGCGTTGCGACAGGGCGCGCGAGGTGCTCGGACTGCAGACCCACGCGGTGGAAGATACGTTGGCGGAAACGGGCCGCTCATTGATCGACTTGGGTCTGGTCGAGCCAAAGCTCAGATGAAGAGGCGGGCTGGGGGCGCTACGGCGTTCCCCAGCAGGATCCCGCGCCGTTGCACGTGTCGTTGATTGTGCCCGGATTGCCGTCGTTGCAGGTGGTGCCGGAAGGCGCATAGTTGGGGCTGCAGCCCGAGCCGTTCGGG
>DLYX01000492.1 GCA_003447545.1 Deltaproteobacteria bacterium
TACCACTTCATCACCGCGGATCATGAGCGTGGCGGTCACGTCGTTTCCTGCTCGGTCGTGGAAGCACGGGCCGCTTTTCAGGAGATGAC
Source organism: Deltaproteobacteria bacterium (assembly GCA_003447545.1). Classification (GTDB taxonomy): domain Bacteria; phylum Desulfobacterota; class Binatia; order UBA12015; family UBA12015; genus UBA12015. Next base: position 90 of record DLYX01000492.1, read on the forward strand.
CGGGATCGACATCGAATTCCCTCCCGAGTCGTGACGTCGTACCGTCGAGGCGCACAGTGCTGCTGCAATTCCGCCATGGATCGCGCGTCAATGGAGCGGGAGAACACATAAACCACCCCCGCCGGTGAAGAACCCGTGTAGTGGCATGTCGCAGGCCGGTCACCCAGGGCTCGGAATCGGCCGCTAACGTCCCTTAAGCGCCTCCATCTTCACGAGCAGCGCCTTCTCCATCTCGGCATCCTCTGGGGTCGTCCGGAGCGCCGCACTCTTTGCCACCATGTCGGCGAGGTTCTCGTAGATCTTGAGCTTCGTGCCGGGGATGCTCATGAGCGACAGCCGGTTCGCCTTGAGCTTGGCGAGCCCCTTCTTCGGGTTCTGGTCGAGCAGCGCGAGCCAGATGGCGAGCTGACGTATCGGGAGCAGGTCATGATCGCTTTCCCCCGACCCGGGCGTGTAAGCCTTCAAGACCGAGAGCGCACCCTCCGCCGTCGTGGCGCCCGTCAGCGTCCGCCCGAATTCGCTATCCAGCGTGCCCGCGCGGCGCGCGCTCTCCAGCATCGCGAGCATCGCGGATGAACAGCAGACCGGGGGGACGATGATCTGGTTCAAGTTGAGCTGGGTGTCCGAAGCGAAGATGTCGACGTTGGTGTTGTCGTTGAAGGGGCCCGGGCTCGCGCAGTGGACCACGGCCACGCCCACCTCCGATCGCATCTGGAGGGGCGGCTGATCGTCGTCGAATGAGACCTCAGCCGCGCCGACTGATCCTTCAATCTTGGTCACGCGCCCACGGCGCACGATATCCTTCACCTGACGCGCGAGCGTAAGCTCGTCTCGGCCGATGATAGATAAGCGGAGCTTGCTGGGGCGGTGGTGGACGGGGTCGAGCCCGACCACGATCCCGTCTGCGAGAAGCGCGTCGAGGGCCTGCGCGCGATCACCGTCTGCGTCGAGCAGGGCTTGAGTGAACTGCGTCCAGCCGAGCGCCTTCTCGCGGGCGAGCATCCACACATCATTGGAGACGACCCAGCTCACGTCGTCGGGCGAGATTTTCAGGTCATGGAGGAGGTATACGATCGCGTCGCTGCCTGTCTTGCCCGCACCGAGCACGAGGAATTTTGTCCACTTGGCCTCACGCCGCCCGGACGCGACGAGGTCGTTCGGCGTCATCACCTGTACATCGGAGACGGGAAAGGGGAGGGGGCACTGGCTGGGTACTTTGCACTCGCCGAGGATACCGTTCACGAGCTTCACGCCGACCTCTACGGTGAAGGCTTGGCTGCCGTCCAGTTGAATAAAGCGGTGAACCCTATCGCCCCCGACCTCACGCGTGAAATCGTACTCGCAGTCGAAGAAGAACTGGACGCGATCTTTGGGCCAGCCCGCGCAGACCCGAGCGTAGTAGTCGAGGAGTTCCTCCCGTGAGGCCCGGTGCTTCCACGGAAGCTTGCCTCGCAGCAGGAGAGAGGGCCACCAGCCCTCCAGCTGCTTCGACTGCACCCCGTAGAGCACGGAGGGCTGGTGTAAGTGAACGAAGTCGTACGCGTCTACCCACTGCCCACCGGGCACGGCGTGCTTGTCGACGACGACGACCCTGCACGCCGGCTGCTCGATCAGGAGGGTGTCCACGAAGGCAAGGCTTGCTGCGCCCGCCCCGATGACGAGGTAGTCGCAGCTGCCAAGATCCACTGAGGCGGGGTTGTCGATCTCCGGGGCGATTGGCGTATCGTTGTTCTGGTGGTCGGTAGTGTTCTGCATTTCACCTTTACTTCTGAGTGAGCGGAGGTCTGATCGGGATCCACAAAAGAGCGCGGAGGTGATGAAGTTGGAGTATTACACGAATCGAGCGCATTCTGGGCAAAAAGGGCCTTCATGTTTCCTGCCGTCCGGCCGCGACTTCCAGCACGGTCATGCCTTGTCGCTTCGTGGCCAGAATCTTGAGGCCGGCCTCGATGAGCTGTGCGCGATGACCGGTGCCAGTGGCATTGATTAACCTGCCGGAGCCGTGTGGTCGCTGCGGACCGGTTGCGGCCCCGGCGTTCTCGTACGAGATCGTTGTTGGGGAGAGAATCTGATAAATTTATTTCGATGCCAAAATATTTGATATCGTAGTATATTGCGGCTAAACTAGATACGTGGACGAACGGAGCCGAATCGACGAGGGAATGGAGAGCTGGGCGCGCCTTGTGCCTGATCTCGATCTGGAGACGATGCGGACAGGCTTGCTGCTCGCCAGGGTCACGGCTCTGGGTCACAAGCATGTCGAGGCGGCCTTTGCCGCGGTGGGGTTGTCGGCAGGCGAGTTCGATGTTCTCGCTTCGCTGCTGCACGCTCCGGACCGCACGAGCAAGCCGTCGGTGTTGGCCCGCAGCGGCATGCTTTCTCCGGCCGGGATGACCCATCGTCTCGATCGGCTCGACAGGGAGGGGTTCGTCGAGCGACGGCCCGACCCGGATGATCGGCGTTCGATGTTGGTATTGTTGACCGAGGCGGGCGAGGCGAAAGCCATCGAAGCCGCACGCGTCCATGTGGCCGCGGAAGCTGAACTTCTCGATCTGCTTGGTGCGAGAGGCCAATCGGACCTGCGTCGACTGCTCGACACCATGCTGGATACCTATGCAGCGGTTGCTGCCAGAACTCCGGCGGAACTCGCCAGGAGCGCAGAACCAACTCAATCGTGAAAGGAAGACTGCCAATGCCAGATTCACCCTCACCCAGGCTTTCGTTGAGCCATACGACGGTCGCGGTGCGCGACCTCGACGCGATGCTCGAATTCTATTGTGGCGTACTCGGCTTCGTGGTCACCAACCGGGGCCAGGTGGGAGAGGGGGAGTTGGCATTTGTCTCTCAGGATCCCACCGAGCACCATCAAATGGTCTTTGTGACCGGCCTTCCGGAAACCGAGCACCAGTTCGTCCTGGCCGATCATTTGGCGTTTCGTACCGGGAGTCTCGACGACCTGCGGGCCATCGGTGCTCGCCTGGACGAAGCGGGTGTCGAGGGGGTGATTCCGATCTCGCACGGCAATGCCTGGTCGTTGTACTTCAACGATCCCGAAGGCAACGGTCTGGAATGTTTTGTCGACACCCCCTTTCATGTCGCGCAGCCCCGCGCCGATGGATTCGATCTGTCGGCAGATGATGCGGCAATCGAGGCCGACACGCTGGCGAAAATTCAGGACGGCGAAGAGTTCCAGCCGCTTCTCGACTGGCAGGCTCAGTTTCGGGCCCGGCTCAATGGCCAGAACGGAGATTCCTAGGCAATGGATCTCGGAATCGCAGGTCGTCGGGCGATTCTGTTAGGATCAAGCCGTGGGCTGGGGCGGGCTTGCGCAGAGAGCGTTGCTCGCGAAGGTGTGCACGTTGTGATCAACGGTCGCAATGCGGCCGATGTGGAGGCGGCGGTCGACGAACTCCGGGTGTCGCATGACGTCGAGGTTACCGGTGTGGTCGGTGACTCGTCGACGCCCGAGGTGCATGATGCACTGCTTGAGGCATGCTCCGAGCCTGATATCTTGCTGCTCAACGGGGAGGGCCCACCGCCAGCGCCGTTTGCCGACCTCGGCCCGGACGCCCTCGCCGCGGCCTTCCGGCAAGCCGTAGTTGGCCCGGTTGGCATCCTTCAGCGGGTTGTCTCCGGGATGGTCGAGCGTCGATTCGGGCGCGTGGTTGCCGTCAGTTCGGCGATGGTCAAGACGCCGAACTCAGTTATGAGCCTCTCGCACGGCACCCGGCTTGGGCTCGCGGGCATTCTCAAGGGCCTCTCCAAGGACGTGGTGGCCCATAACGTGACGGTCAATCAGCTTCTGCCGGAACGGTTCGACACCGGCCGCCAAGAACAGATGGCCCAACTGGTAATGCAGTTCAAGGGCGTCTCCTACGAAGACGCCCGTGCCGAACAGATCGCATCGATCAAGGCCGGTCGACTCGGCCGCCCCGAGGAGTTCGGGGATGCGTTCGCATATCTGTGTTCCGCTCAGGCCAGTTTCATGTCCGGGCAGAGTCTGCAGCTCGATGGTGGAAGCTACGAAGGGATTTTCTGATGGCCGAGAGCGTCGACGTTGATGTGTTGATCGTGGGGGCGGGGCCGGTGGGGATGCTGGGAGGGATCCTTGCCTCGCGCCTGGGGCTGAGTGCGTTGGTGGTCGAGCGCCGTGATGGGCCTCAGAAAGCGCCTGCGGCCCACGTGGTCAGCGCTCGGACCTACGAGATCTGCCGCCAGGCCGGGCTCGATATGGAACGCATCTTCGCTGCCGGCAAGAGTGAATCCGATGCCGGCCACGTCAACTTTGTCACCCGACTGCGTGGCGAACTGATCGGCCGGCTCCCCTTCGAGCGTCAGGGGGAAGCCTGCCTCGAATTCACCCCGACGCCGCTGCGCAATCTGTCTCAGCATCGCTTCGAGCCGATCCTCGCCGATGAGCTGCGCGCCTCACCGGATGCCGACCTCCGCTACCGGCACCAGTGGGAGCATTCCGAGGAACTCGATGATGGCGTCGTCTCTGACCTCGTGGACCTCGACTCCGGCGATACGACCCGGGTGCGTAGTCGCTATGTTATTGGGTGTGACGGAGCGGGCAGCCGTGTTCGCGAGATGCTCGGCATCGAGATGGTCGGCCCGCCGCTGATCCAG
>DLYX01000159.1 GCA_003447545.1 Deltaproteobacteria bacterium
TCGCGATTTCGAGCATCTACGCCTGGGACAAGCCACGCTATCTACAGGCCGTATACGGGACCGACCGCAGCGATCATCCCGGAGCCAAAATGGCACTGGAGGGGGATGCCGATAAAACCCATCTACTGGGTGGGACGATCGAGGTGCTTCCGCAGCCCAAGGATCCGGCGTTCGGAAAATATGTGCTCACACCGCTCGAAGTTCGTGCACTCCTCGCGGAGAAGGGTTGGAAACGGGTCGTTGCCTTCCAGACACGCAACCCTCTCCACCGCGCACACGAATACGCTTTGGTGCACGGTCTCCAAACGCTGATTCGTGACGGCCACGACGCCGGTGCCTGCCTGAACCCCCTGATCGGGGAGACCAAAGGTGACGACGTCCCCGCGGATGTCCGGATGCAGACGTATGAGGCCCTTCTGAGCAACCGCTCCATCGGCGAAGGCGACTCGGATCCCGACCTTTGGGGACCCCGCGGCGAAGCCTGTTCCGATCGGGTCATCCTGCTCGGCCTCGACATCAAGATGTTCTACGGTGGCCCCAAGGAGGCCGTCATGCACGGCATCTACCGACAGAACTTCGGGTTCACCGATATCGTGATCGGTCGCAAGCACGCCGACGCACCTTTCGCCGACGGATCAGCGATCTGGGGCGACTTCGATGCTCAGGAAATCTTCAACGATCTCGGCGGGAAATTGGAGATCAGCCCCCTCAATGTCGGCTTCGCCGCGTACTACGAGTCGATGGGCCGCGTTGATCTGACCGAAAACCACTCCGACGAGAAACCTGTATCGATTTCCGGCAAGGACGTCCGCGCCGCTCTTCAGGCCGGCAAGCCTGTCGATCCGCGCATCATGCGGGAGTCGACCTCCAAGATTCTCGGAGCAAGAATGAGCTCCTGAAACTTTCAGGTGAACAAAAAAGCCCTCGCCTTGGCGAGGGCTTTTTTTTGCCCAATCACGGCCGCGCACCTGGTAATGCGCCCGTGGGTCTTCGGAAGAGATCAGGCCCCCGGCATCGGAAATGGGCTCATCTCAAAAGAAATCCCGTAAACGCGCACCAATAGAAAACCCAGAGCCAGTAGTGCTCCCAGCAATGCACCCAGCGCACCAAGCGCAACTCCCGTCAGCAACAGCCCTGCCAGCAACCCTGCCACCCCGATCAGCGGTGCCAGAAAACCGGAGTCGCCCATCGGGCCTACCGGTTTGGTGAAATCAGCCACGCCCTGAATGGCCGAACTCGAGAGAACGCCATCATCGAGAAACTGGTCACGGAAATCACTCCAGAATTGATCCACACCAGCGAGAATGCTGTCCCACTCCATCTCCGGAAACATAATCAGCCTTTCTACTTCGTCGCCGCGGTTGCCGGCAGCAGGGCCTGCCCGGAGGGCAAGGTCTGCTGCCGCGGGGCGCTTTCAATTTGCTTTGTTCCTTGGCCCTGCTTGATGCCGGCCCCGTTCGGCATGCCCCTATGGGCCCCGATCCAGACCAGCAGGACGCCCCCTTGGTGATTGCGCCCGCCCAACACAACTCGACCTTTTTGGCCGAGCGTCAGGGCTGTGTCCACCATCATGACTTCTTTTTCGAGGAGCTCAACACGAAGCTCGACACGGCCCGAGGCAGCAGCGATCCGCTCGGCCTGGACCCGCAACTCCAGCCCGGCAGGAAGCAGGAAAGTCGACGGCCGGCCAACGGGCAACTCCTGTGATTCCTGACTGACCAGTTCATAGGATTGATACTGAAAAAGGCGGGTCAGCCGAGCCTGCATGCCCTGCCCCGCGAGTCGCTGATCAATCCGTTTGATCTGATTGCTCGCCAGAACGGTTCCCACCTCGACGCGCACCGAAGAAGCCTCAGGAGCCGAACCGGCATGCGCCGCGACCCCGAGCACCAACAGGGATGTTGCAATCAGGGCAGAAGCTGCCCCGGGAGGGTTACTCATCGACGCGCCTGCGGCGCCGATTCGCCAACCCAGATCACGGCTGTTTCGCCCGCCGGCTCAGCCCACATCGCCATCTCGCCACCGAATTGCTTGAGGGACCGGATCTGGACCTGCTGCGCCGGGGCTGTTGCCGATCCGCCTGTCCCTCCCAAGACCACTGCCCCGGAAGGCCCACTCTTGCCGTTACGGAAGCTCGAGGTTGAGGCGGTCTGCAACAAGGCGTCGGTTTTGGGCGGCAAGCTCCGGGCTACGGCGCCTGTCGGTTCGGACGTTCCAACCAAGGCCGGTTCCTCATCTCCGAGGAGGAAGATCGCCAGGAAGAGAGAGGCCGCCAAGGCCATTCCTCCGCGCAGAAATGCGCTGCCTGATGCTGGCGCCGACTCCTGGGGTCGAAGCCAGATCGACTCGGCCTCATCTGCCGAAGCGCCAAGGCGACCACCGACGGAGGTCTCCTTTTCAGCCCAGAGATTCCGAATATCCGTAGAGGCGGCCGCAATTCGGAAGCCGGACCAACCCGAATCCGCTCGTGACATCTCGTCGATGCCCTCCTCGACGCCCTGCCAAAGTGCCGCCAGATCTCCCGATGGGGCCGGTGTGCTCTCGTTGAGAAGCGTATGGACCCTGTCCCAGACGGCTAATTGATCTTCGCAATCGGCGCACTGTGCCACGTGCAGGGCGACTTCCCGCATCTCACGACCGTGCAACTCGCCGTCATGGAATGTCTCAAGTAGGCTTGCGGTTTCTAGACAATTCATTCGAAGTCCTTCAACAGGGTCTGGAGCTTCTTGCGAGCATAATGGAGGCGGCTCATCACAGTGCCTTTGGAACAATGCATGATCTGGCTGATCTCGTCATACGACAGCCCCTCCAATTCTCTAAGAAGTATCACTGCTCGGTGATCCGGGGTCAACTCAGCGACTGCTTCACGTAAACGTACTCTTAATTCGGCGTCTTTCGTTGCCTCAAAAGGATCCACGGCCGGATCATCGTCCTGAGCGCGGTCAACCGCGTCCTCGCCGGGTCCTTCCTCGGAATTTCGCCTATGGGTGTCTACGATCGGCTTTCGCCACTCTTTTCTCTGGTAATCAATCGCCAGATTCACCGCGATTCGATAAATCCAGGTATAGAAACTTGCCTGTCCCCGGAATCGGGGCAAGGATTTGTAGGCCTTGATAAAGGCTTCCTGCGTCACCTCAAGAGCCGCCTCGGGGGCGTGGCGCCTTCCCTTCA
>DLYX01000020.1 GCA_003447545.1 Deltaproteobacteria bacterium
GCGTGGGTGATCAGCGTAGTCCATGCTTCTCAGAAATACAGCGATCGCCCGCGTGTCAAGTCGATGCTGGCTTGCGGCGGCCCTCGCGTCGCAGTTCCCAATAGGGTCCGAAGAGTTCCTGGAAAGCCCGCAAGATCACGCGCAGGTCCCCCCCGGAGGAAACCCCCGCCTCCCGGGGCAGATGTCCGACCGGGCATTCCATCAGGCGTGATCCGCGCGAAACGATGCGAGCCAGCAACTCCGCGGAGAACATGGCGCCGGTTGCCTGCACTTCGAGTCCCTGAAGGGCCTCTCGACGAAAGAGCTTGAACGCACAATCGATGTCCCGAACCGGGACATCGAGGAGACTCCGAATCAATAGATTCCACGCGTGGGCATTTGCTCGACGCAGAGCGTTGTCCTGACGTCCCACGCGGTATCCGACCACCACATCATGATCAGCTATCTCCTCGACGAGACCCTGCAGACTCTGAATCTCGAATTGGCGATCTCCGTCGGTGAAAAAGGCGAACTCCATCGTCCCCGCCTGCAACCCCGTCCAAACCGCCGCGCCGTAGCCTCGATTCGCCTCATGTCGGATGACGCGCACGCGAGAATCACGGTCGGCAACTGCCTGAGCGCGGGCAAAGGTGGCGTCGGTTGAACCATCGTCTACGACAATAATTTCGAAGACTTCGGCAAATTCCGGCAAACCCTCGAGCATATCATGCAGCATGGCCTCGACATTGGCTTCCTCATTATGCGCCGGGAAAGACGCCGAGAGTTCTGGCAAACGATGCATCATGGAATGGACCCCCCCTTCGAAGGAAGGTACCGCTAGTTTTGCAGATGACCGCGACAATTCCCAATTCCGACGCAGGACCGCCCTCGCGAACCCATCCCCGCGATGCCCTATGGCTGACCCTTGGGGCCCTCGCCGTATACTGGGCGACCAACGACGGCACTTTCATGTTCTTCAACTACCATCTGCATTTGGCCGTCTCGTTTCTGGAGGGCCGCACCTGGATCGCCGATCCGCCGTCCTGGCTGACTGAATTCGCCTGGTCGGGGGGGCGTCCCTACGTCTACTTCGACCCTTTCCCGGCGATTTTTTTGATTCCCTTCGCTCAGGCAGGAGGGCTCGCTGTCAATCTGGCCTATGTATCGATCGGTGTCGGCGCTGCCAATATCGGTCTGATGCGGCTTCTGCTGGGCCAGTTGCGCGTGGCTCGGGGCAACGCGAACCTGACTTGCCTTCTCTTCGCATTCGGAACCGTTCACTTCTTTGCCGCCGAGTTCGGAAACACGTGGCTACTCGCCCACCTGCTCGCCTGTGCCGGTCTGACTCTGGCGTTCCTCGAAGCAACCGGTCGCGCCAATGCCTTCCTGACCGGAGTTTTCTGCGCTGTCGCGGCAACCAGCCGCTCTCCAAGCTTGCTGGGAGCGCCCGTATTCCTCTTTCTGCTCTGGCAGCGCGAGAAATCTCTCCGCACGATCTTCGAGTTCGGTTTGCCCTTCGCCCTGACTGCAGCCCTGCTCGCAGCCTACAATATTGCTCGCTTCGGAGACCCTCTCGACAACGGTTATATCGTGGCCAACCAGGCACTCCTGGCCCCCGAGCACGGATCGTTCAGCTGGCGCTATCTCGGCCAGAACCTTCGACATTATTTCCTCCTCCTCCCGACAGTGGAAAAGACCTGGCCGTACCTCAAGCTGACCGATCATGGATTGAGCCTGATCGCCACAACCCCCGCTCTCCTGCTTCTCCTGCGGCGGGGGTGGAGTTCCGGGGCTCCCGATGCCGCGCTCCTCGGCCGGGCCTCCATGGCCGGAGCCGCCATGATCTTTTCCATGTACCTCTTGTATTTCTGGGATGGCTGGCGGCAATTCGGCAGCCGCTACACCCTCGACTTTACCCCATTTCTGATCGTGGCATTGGCTCTCCGCAACGACCCGCGGCCCGGCCTTCGACCGTGGATCTGGCCAGCCGCGATCGCAATTTCCTGCGCCATCAACATATGGGGCATCTGGTACTGGAAAACCTTTCTGAATTGAATCGAAGCCCTTCCCCTGATGCGGCAAATTCCGATAGGCTTCATCCCGATCCGATGGTGAGTTCCCCGCTGGTAATTATTCCCGCCTACAATGAGGCGCGCTTTGTCGGCGAGACAGTCCGGCGCGTTCTGGCCGCCGGGAACTATCCGGTGCTCGTAATCGATGACGGCTCGGCTGACGAAACCCGCGAAGTTGCTCTGGCCGCTGGTGCCCTTGTCGCTTCCCATCCTTTCAATCTCGGATACGGATCCGCCCTGCAAACCGGATACAAATATGCGCTCGATCACGATTACGAGGTCCTGGTACAGTTGGACGCCGACGGTCAGCATGACCCCGTCTGGATCGGAGATCTGATCGCGCCCGTGCTCTCCGGCCGGGCCGATCTGAGCATCGGCTCACGGTTCAAGAAGCCTTCCGGCTACGAGATGGGCGCCGCGCGTTCCGCCGGGCGCCGCTTTTTCCGGCTCCTGCTCCAATGGTTCGGGGGACCCGCCATCGAAGATCCGACATCCGGATTACAGGCCCTCTCCCGTCGCACCTTCGCCTTTTACAGCGAGGACTTTTTTCCTTTCGACTTTCCCGACATCGATGTTCTCCTGCTCGCGCATAAAAGAGGCTTTCGCATCGAGGAAGTTCCGGTCGAGATGGGTGCCAGCCCCGAGGGGCGCACTCCGATGCATACCGGCCTGACGACTCTTTACTATCCTTATAAAATGTTGCTCTCCACTTTCCGTAACTGGCGACTCGGTTAGGCAGGAAAATGGCATCCGGCAATGCGAACCACGCCCAAAGAGGAGACATCACTCGCACCAATGAGGATCGTTTCTGGGAAGAGGGCGGCTCCTACCGGCCAACCGATCACCCCGTCGTGGAGATCTTTGCCCGCCAGCGTCTGGACTATCTAAGCTCCACCGGGGCACTCGATGGCGTTTCGTCACTCCTCGATGTCGGCGCCGGCAGCGGCTTTTCCAGCCGTTACTATCCAGATTCCATCCACGCCGTCGCCTGTGATTTTGCCGGCGGCATGTTGCGAGCCAATCCGGTCCGGGATCGTATTCAATGCTCCGGCGACAAGCTTCCTTTCGCCGACGGAAGCTTTGATATCGCAACCTGCTGGGAACTCCTGCACCACCTCGATGACCCGGTCGGGGCGATTCGCGAAATGTGGCGTGTGGCACGAAGGCGCATCGTTCTATTTGAACCGAACAGAATCCACCCGGGGCATATCGTGCTCGGGCTGACCCGGCAGGAGGAGCGGCGCTCGCTGCTCTTTTCTCCGGGCCATCTGCGGCGCCTGGTAAGCAAGGCGACAGGTCTGCACCCGAGTCGACAGGAGCGATGCGGCCTCCTTTTTCCGAATATTACGCCGCTATTTCTGGCAAAAGTTTTTGGCAGGCTACCCTACCGCGTCCCGCTTGCCGGAATCTCGCAATTGCTGGTTCTGGAAAAAAGTCAGGATGGTTCCTTCAGCGCTCCAATTCCGCATCAATCATCGCCGCGAAGACTTCCGGTGGCTGGGCGCCCGACAACTTCCGGCCGTTTATGAAGAAGGTCGGGGTTGCATTGATCCCCAAGGCGTTTGCCTCGGCTACCGTATCCGCAACCACCTGAGCCGCTCGACCCGAGGCCATACATTCTGTCAAAGCCTCGGAGGTTTCGCCCGCAGCGATCGCCATTCTGCGAATTTCGTCCGCGGCAGCCAGCGGGTCCGGAGCTATGGTTCGCTGGTTGGCGAACACCTCGGCATGGAATCGCCAATAGGCGTCCTGTCCGGCTCCGAAAAGAACGCAAATACCCATCTCCGAAGCCGCCTGAGCCCATGGGTGAAGCGAAACCATCGGCATCTGTTTATAGACAAACCGCACCTGGTCTTCGTAGCGAGACAATACTTCGCCGTGCACGATACTGTCCGCCCGCGCGCAAAAGGGACATTGGAAATCCGAATATTCCACAATCGTAACCTTGGCGTCCGGTGAACCAAGCGTCGGATCGTCCGAAGAGATGGAAATCCCGGCCAGCGATGTTGCTACCGGATCGACATCCAAATCGATCGGATCGTTCAGAAACAACCATCGCCCGTCCGCCGTGACATAGAATGATACCCTCTGGGACTGGCCCTCCTTGGCGAGCATCAGATCTCCGCGATGCAGACCGGTGCTGCCAAAAGCGGCCAGATTGGCGACCGTCACCTGGACGTCCTCCGGAATTTGCCCCCCACCCAAAAGATACCTGCGAGCGCGTGGGGCCAATGCTTCGCCATCCACGGCGAACTCCCCGGTTGGCTCCGGTGCCGGACTGCAGCCCGCCAAACCACCTATCAGCAAAACGGCGACAATTTTTCGAAACATGCTTCTGATTAACTCCTGGAACACTCGGGATTCACGGGTGGCTTGCGACCCTGACAGGCACGATCTCCACGCCGGAAGCTCGCCGTCGTAAATTCAGCCGGTGGTTAATTCCGACCGATGACGCTTTCGCAAGGCCAGCGCGAGATCTTCGACGGCGCGCTGGGCCTCGGTACTCTGATTCTCCGCCTTGCGGAGTTGGTCGGCCACGTGAACATCGGAGCCACCCGCGGACGGATTCACGCCTGTCGGAGAGTGACTGCAGGACCGCCGTAAAACCTCCACAATCAATCGGTCTCTGGTAAGTCCCCGAGATTTGGCTTTTGCATCCATCAAGCGGAGCAAATCATCTGGGATATCGACCGAATCAGCCACCGCTATCAGTAGATCCTATTCAAGCTTGAAAGTCAGCCGATTGAACAGAAAAACTTCACGCTTGAAGAGTTTCGCATACGGGCAGAAATAAGGATGCAAGAGCCGCGGTGGTTGTCTACAGTGACTGGACCGTGCGCCTGACGAAATTTTTTGCTCCGACCCTCAAGGACGACCCAGCTGATGCGGATGTGATCAGCCATAAGCTGCTCGTGCGCGCCGGGATGATCCGGCAGGTAGCGCGGGGCATCTACGACTATCTGCCTCTGGGGCTCAGGGTCCTGCGCCGGATCGAGGCGATCGTCCGCGAGGAACTCGACCGCGCCGGGTGTCAAGAAATCCTCATGCCGGCCATCTGCCCTGCCGAACTCTGGGAGGAAAGCGGGCGTTGGGGCCATTATGGCAAGGAATTACTGCGAATCCGTGACCGAAATGATCGCGATTTCTGTTTCGGGCCGACACACGAAGAAGTCGTGACAGACCTGGTTCGCGGTGAGATTCGATCCTATCGGAACCTTCCCAAGAACCTCTATCAGGTCCAGACAAAATTTCGGGACGAGGTGCGCCCCCGATTCGGATTGATGCGCGGTCGCGAGTTCCTCATGAAAGACGGCTACTCCTTCCACGCGGATCGCGAGGACGCCGAGCGGGAATATCATGAGATGTACGCGGTCTATGAGCGAATCTTCACACGATGTGGACTCGACTTCCGCGCTGTGGAAGCGGATACCGGAGCCATCGGCGGCAGTTTGAGCCACGAGTTTCAGGTTCTGGCCTCTTCGGGCGAAGACGAGATCGCGGCCTGCGACCAATGCTCCTACGCCGCAAATATCGAGAAGGCGGAAATCGCGGCACCGGCAGACACCCTTGCACCAGAGGCCGTTGACCAAACCCCGCAACTTGTCGAAACTCCGGGAAAGCGCACCATCGAGGAAGTCTCGGCTTTTCTCGACCTCCCTGCGACGGACTTCCTGAAAACCTTGATCTACGTTCAGGCCAACGGAGAACCGGTAGCCGCGCTGGTACGCGGCGACCACCAAATCTCGGAAGCCAAACTTCGGAACCTCCTGGGAACCGAAGCGCTGACACTGGCAGGCCCCGAGGTCGTCCGGGAGGTCACCGGTGCCCCGGTCGGATTCGCCGGGCCAATCGGTTTGTCACTGCCGGTGATCGCCGACTTCGCCCTCCAGGAGATGTCCGCGGCCGTCGCCGGCGCCAACAAGGCCGACCATCATATTCAGGGGATCCGGCCGTCACGCGATCTTCCTGAAGGCACGCGCTTCGCAGACCTGCGGGAAGCGCAAGCAGGCCAGAGTTGCCCCCGTTGCGAGAACGGCCGATACGCGATCCACCGCGGCATCGAATCCGGCCAGGTCTTCTACCTCGGCACCAAATACTCCGAATCGATGGGCGCCACCTTTCTCGACAATCAGGGCAAGGAACGACCGCTGGAGATGGGGTGCTACGGCATCGGCATTTCCCGCACTCTGGCTGCCGCCGTCGAGCAGAGCCACGACGAGAACGGAATCATCTGGCCGGTACCGCTGGCCCCCTTTACGGTGCAGATCGTCCCCACCAAAATGAAGGACGACGCCGTGCGTAGCGCGGCCGAAAACCTCTATGCCGATCTCTGCGAACGACGGGTCGACGTCCTTCTCGATGACCGCGACGAGAGGCCGGGAGTCAAATTCAAGGACGCAGATTTGATGGGCACTCCATTGCGAGTGACGATCGGGCCTCGTGGTCTGGAAAATGGGCTTGTCGAGGTGCGCCCGCGTGCCGGAGGCGAAACCGAAGAACTGCCCCTGGAGGCGGCGGGTGCGGTGATTGCCGAGCGGGCCGGTATCGGTCGATGACAGCAGCCGCGCCGACTCTCAGTGCTCGGGAACGATTGATTTTTCCCCTTGACGTTCCCGACAGCGAGACTGCGCTTGGCCTGGTCGAGGAACTGCATCAGGATGTCGGGATCTTCAAGGTTGGCAAGCAACTATTTGTAAAATCGGGTCCGGCAATCGTGCACGCGATTCAGAATCGTGGATGCGACGTATTCCTCGACCTCAAATTCCACGACATCCCGCAGACCACCGCCCTCGCGAGCGTCGAGGCCACCCGCCTCGGGGTCAAGATGTTCACCCTGCACACCTCCGGCGGGGGAGAGATGCTGCGCGCCGCGCGCGAGGCTGTCGACGCCGCGTGCGAGACCGAAGGCCACCGTCGCCCCATACTGCTCGGCGTCACCGTACTCACCAGCTCGTCTCCCGAAGACC
>DLYX01000190.1 GCA_003447545.1 Deltaproteobacteria bacterium
GAATTCCCGACTGGGTCGAAGAAACGCTGCGCTATGACAACTCGACCCAACTCCTGATGCGCCTCATGCTCGAGGACGTAAAAATCGACGATATCACCATTCCTGCGCAATCCCGCGTCGTTCTGCTGGTCGGGGCCGCCAACCGAGACCCGGAAGTCTTTGAACGCCCCGACGAGTACGATCTCGATCGTGACAAGACTGCCTCCCTTGCTTTTGGTCGCGGTGCGCATTTTTGCCTCGGCGCCTCTCTCGCAAGGATGGAAGGCGTCGTCGCTCTCGAAGAATGGATCAAACGGTTCCCCGACTATGCCGTCGACCCTTCGGGAATCGAGCGCGTCCACTCGGTGAACGTTCGCGGCTTTGCCAAGCTGCCGATCCGCCTCACCTGAAGCGATCGGGGCGATCGGCGCTAGGAAGTGGCCTGGTCCTGCTCGCTTGCACCCACAACGGTGGCCACCATGGCGTCACCGGTCACGTTGCACGCGGTGCGGCACATATCGAGAAGCCGATCGACGCCGAAAATAATCGCGACCCCCGAGGCCATGACCTCGGGTGAAAAGCCCAGCGAACCAAGCACGATGATCAGCATCACAATCCCCACCCCGGGAACCCCGGCGGTACCGATCGAGGCGAGTGTCGCGGTCAGAACAATGGTGAGCTGATCGCCCATCGTCAGCGGGATCCCGTAAAGCTGCGCGATAAAAAGTGCGGCAACGCCCTGATAGAGCGCGGTTCCATCCATATTGATCGTGGCACCCAACGGAATCACGAAACTGGTCACTTCGCCGGAGACTCCGAGGCGATCCTCGACGCACTCCATGGTCACCGGCAGAGTGGCGGAAGAGCTTGAACTCGAGAAGGCCAGCAGCTGAGCCGGAGCAATTCCGGCCAGAAATCGGCGCCGAGAAATCCCCGATGCCAACCGCAAGATCGTTGGATAGACCAGGAAGATCATGATGCCGAGTCCCGTCACGACGACGCCGCTATAGACCAGCAAGGCGCCGAGAACGTCCAGGCCCAGCGAAGCCATCACCTCGACCAACAAGGTAAAAACCGCAAACGGTGCTACCTGCATGACCACCCGAACCAGCGCCAGAATCACCTCGGTCATCCCCTCGCATACCCGCTTGACGGGGTCAGCCTTGTCCTCGGGAATCAACGTCAGGGCCACCCCGATCACCAGAGCAAGAAAGACGATCTGGAGCATATTCCCATCCGCCAGTGCCTCGGCAGGATTCCGCGGCACGATATCCAGCAATCGATCCCAGCCCGTCGCGAGTTTGCCTTCGGCAACAGCGATGCTGGTCTCCGCCTCGACTTCACGCTCGGCGGCGAGACGGTTGCGCACATCCTCGCTGACAAACGATCCGGGTTGGGCCACATTGGCCAGAACCAAGCCAACGGTAATCGAAAGAGCAGTCGTCGCGAGGTAGATCCCCACGGTCTTGCCACCGATGCGTCCCAATTTCCGGAGGTCCCGGAGACTGCTGACTCCGACGATCAAGGAGAAGAGAACGATCGGCACCGCCACGAAACGCAGGCTGCGCAAAAATAGATCGCCAATGAAACCGTTGAGGCCGACAACGAAGTCGATCAGGCCGCGGACAAAACCGTCCTTCCCGGCGAGAGCCAGAATCCGGTCCCCGGTCTCGTTCAGGATAATACCGAGAACCAACCCCGAGACCAGACCGATCAGGATGCGAATATGGAGCGCCAAAGGCTCCCTAGGCGCACCGTCGGCCTTCGACACCTCTGCTCAGACCTCTTCGAGAACGATGGCCTGACGGGGACAACGGCGGATGGAATCCTCCACCTTGGCGCGAAGGTCCTCGGTAGGGGTTTCCGTCGAAAGGTACAGGCAGTCGTCGTCCTTCACCTCGAAGACTTCGGGACAGACCTGCATGCAGATCGCGTTTGCTTCACAGCGATCGTAATCTACTACGATTTTCATACCCATAAAGACAACTTTGGAATATTGAGCCGCTCAGCGCAAGCGATGGCTACTTCATCTTGGCTTCTTTGTACTCAACGTGCTTGCGGGCTCTCGGGTCGTATTTACGGAGGACGAGCTTTTCGGTCGCCGTCTTCTGGTTCTTTTTGGTCACGTAGAAGTGGCCGGTACCTGCCGTCGAAATCATTCGGATCTGGTCGCGCATTTTTGCCTCCCAACGCGCGGACAGAAGGTCCCGCGTATCGAAAAGAACTCGCAAAAAGTCCCTCTCGGCGCAACCAGGGCCTGTGGGGAGTACTTCCGCTCTTGCTCCGTTTTGCCAGCTTTGGCAGTGATAGAGGTATGTATTTGCCTATTCAGAAGATCGCGCTGGCCGCCGGCTTGCTAGCATTCGCCGCCTGCACAAGTGATTCCGGGAAAAATGAAGCGCCCACGGCGCCTGCAGCCGCGGCAAAGCCCCGCGCGGCGGCGGCTCCCGTAGCACCGCCCAAGGCACCCGAAGCCCCCGCCGAACCCCGCCGGGAAGCGCTGAGCGGGGGGCCTTACCCCACTCTGGTTCTCTCTCAGGCCCAATTTGTGGATAAAAAGGGCCCTGACGGTCGGATGATGCCCGCCCCCGGGCCGGCCAAGTTGACCATTGTGCGGCAAACACCGGAGGGCTGGCAGACCACCATCCTCGAGGATCCCGAATCCAACGTCTTTCACAAGGCCACGGCCTTCGGAGACGGCCTGCTGACGATTGGCGGCAACAAGGCCATGCTCAAGACGTGGAAGATGGAAAACGGCGCGTGGACCGAGGAAATGCACTGGAACCCAACCTTTGGGGGACGATTCAACCGGCTTCGCGACTACGAGCAGGGTGACGTCGACAACGATGGCAAAGACGAGATTGTCATCGCCACACATGATCAGGGCGTCATCGCGATCATCCACCCCGACGAAGACTGGCGCGTCGAGCAAATCGATGCGCTTCCCAACACATTTGTCCACGAGATCGAGCTCGGAGACGTTGACGGCGACGGTGATCTGGAAGCCTTTGCCACCCCGTCCAAGCCGAACAAACTCGACCAACACCAGCCCGGCGAGGTGACCGGCTACCGTCGTTCGGCCGATGGCACCTGGGTCAAGGAAGTCGTCGATGCGCCCGGAGACACTCACGCCAAGGAGATTTTGGTCGCGGACACCGACGGGGATGGCAAGGCAGAGGTCTTCATCGTCTGGGAAGGTGCGATGGACAAGGGGAAATTGGTACGCGAGGTGACCATCAAGC
>DLYX01000276.1 GCA_003447545.1 Deltaproteobacteria bacterium
CCTGCCTTGGCAGCGGTATAGAGAGCCACGTAAGCCCCGTTCGTGTAGACGCCCGCGCTGATAATATTGATCACGGATGCGTGCGAGCTTTTCTCCAGCCAGGGGAGAGCATTCTGGACTAGAAAGAGTGGGCCGCGCAGATTGACGTGCATGGATTTATCGAAGGCATCGGCGGTAATCTGGCCCACCGGCAACGCGAGAGGGTTTGCGGCATTGTTGACGATGATGTCGATCTGTCCGAAATGCTCGACGGTCTGGTTGACGAGATTCTCGAGTCCGTCGAGTTCTCCAAGGTGCGTGGGTACGGCGATCGCCTCGCCCCCTGCGGCTTTGATGGACTGGGCCACTGCCTCGCAAGCGTCGGGCTTGCGCGAGGCGATCACCACTTTGGCGCCGGCGGCAGCGAAACCCCGAGCGATCGCTTCGCCGATGCCGCGACTGCCGCCGGTCACGATGGCGACCCGGCCACCAAGGTCAAAAAGTTCATTGGGTGTTTTGGTTGCGGCCATTATCTCTCCCGATGGGGCTCACCGTTCTCCGGTCGGTCCGGAGGGTAGCGCCCCTTTTGAATTATTGGTGTGTTTGCGTGAGGACCTGCAACATCTCGAGCCGAAGGTGCTCGATGACTGTGGCCACTTCCTTCCCGATCACGTCCATGTCGCGGACTTGCGCTACTCGGCGGGCCGATTCTCGGGTTTCCGCATCGCTCAAAATATGTGGGAGCAGTCGCGCATCATCGACCAGGCCGACCAGAATGGCATCGGCCTGCGAAGGCTCCTCGTCGCTCAGCAGCACGTCGCAAATCCGTCGTTTGACTTCTTTTTCCTCGGTGCCATCGAGCATCGGGTAGCGACGGGTCTCGAAGACCCACAGAAAATTTGTCTCCTGTTTTTCGAGGATGCCGCGCTGGACCAGGCGCGTCAGGGCCGCCGTTTCGATCTGGTCGGCCGCCAAAGCGAGGCGTGCGATCCAGACCCGGACCTCGAGAGGAGTTGTTTCGGCTTCGATGGTTTGGCGCCATCCGTCCAGCAAGGTCTCGCCGGTGTCGGCGGGGTCGGCGACGCGAAGGTCTCCGTGATGATTCTCCAGCCGGCCGAGCAGCGCGAGGTCGAGAAGTACGGCCCCGGCGAGAGCATGTCGGTAGCCGATATCGTCGACTGGTAGAATGCGTCCGGAATGATCGTCGAGGGCCAGGAGCACGAGATCTTCTGTCAGGGTGAGCACGCCGAGAATCTACACAGGATCAGCAAGCAGGTCTAGAGCCAGACGCTCAGCGGATGGGATTCCCCAGATTGAAGGGTCCGGATTTGGCTCCATAATCAACGCCAGCTTCTCGTTCGCATTCAGGAGGGAAAACAGCTCTCTTGTTTTCGTAGTAGGCTGCTCGACGGTCTCCCTCGCGGGAGCGGTTGTAGGTGATATAAAGTGCTCGGCGGGGGCTCTCCGAGCCATTGGCCGCGGAGCGGTGGGGGATGTAGGAGTCGAAAAACAGGACGGAGCCTGCGGGAAGCTCGAGCGGGTACCAGTTTCGCTCGGCTTCGATGGCCCGGGAGACCGTGCCGTCGGCTTCCTGAGCAAGGAGTTTCTGGCCGTCGACCGGATCGGAAACCTCCAGGCATCCGTTGCGGGTGGTCATCGGGTCGACGGTCACGAGCATTGTAATATGGTAATGTTGTCCGAAGCTTGCGAAAGCCGGGGCGTCTTGATGGGCGAGGAAACCGGATCCGCCCGGTAGCTTGTAATTCAATTTTTCCTTGAAAAGAATCGCTGGTTCCCCCATCAGGGCACCCACCATCTCCAGGGTGGCCGGGCCGAGAATCAATTCGCGCAGGCCGCGATGGTGCTCCAGAAAATTCTCGATCCGGCAGAGTTGGCGCTCGTCCCGATCGGCCCGCTCGAAATATTTCATCCAATGGCCCGGTTTTTCGGGCCATCCGGCGAGCTCGTCGGTCCACGCCACCAGGTCCGCGAGATCGGCGCCGGTAAATACGCTTTCTCGAAGCAGGTAATGGTTCTCTGCCCAAAAAGTTTTCTCGGGCGAGTCGGGTTGGGGTTGCATTATCGTGTCCCGTTCAGCAGCCGGCTTTGGCGAGAACGCCTCGGTCCGGTCGGATTTGTCTCTCGAGGGTCCGCCGCAGGACCTCGCATCTTTCCAGGGGTGAGAGGTCGGAGTCCTGAACGATTTCCTGCAGGACGAGTCTCTCGGTGAGAGTGTCGGTGGAAGGCCGCAGCCCCCCGCCTGCTTCGGTGTCCAGAAGCAGGAATTCCGGCCCCCTCGGCCACGTCGCGCGTGCGGGGTCTCCGCCGTTCCCGGGAGTGCCGGTTTTGGCAAATGTCGACCAGTAGCCAATCATCGCGCTTTCGAGTTCCTTGCGGCCGGCCTTGTTTTCATCTGTGAAGAGTAACGATAGTTCGGAGCCCATATCGTAGTTTCCGAAAATAAACGGGATCTCGATGGCATGGCCGGCGCCGATCAACTGGCTGAAATCGGTACCGAGGAGTTCGCCTTCTTCGTCCCAGTCAAAGCGATACACCCAGACGTCAGGGTGGCCGCTTGCCCGCATCGCCGCAGCGGGTTCATCGGCACCGACAGCTTTCCAGTTTCGGGAGGCGTGACGGGCAAAGGCCTCATAGCGTCGGGGATCCTTGATCCGCGGCAGCCAGCCGAGCCATGCGGTGGTCATGTCGGGGTCGGCGGCAAGGAAGAGTTTCTGCTCGTCGCGATTCGTGCCAAGGATTACGGGAACGTGATTGAAGTTGCCCGCCTGAAGGGAATCGAGAGGATCCCCGGCCGGCAATACGGTTCCGTCGCGCAAGGTGCGCGGCATATCGATCATGCCCAACATTTCGCCATCGGCATAAGCGTCGAAAATCTCCTGCGTGGTTTTGCTCCGCAGGTATGCCGCAGTCTCGCTGTCGGACATGGTGGCCAATTGCGTGCGGGCTTGTTCTCGATTGGCGGCCCTGCCGTCTTGTTGCAGCAGAGTGTAGAGAACCTCGGTCGAGGATCTGGGATGGCCGGGTGGAGTCGCATCCGTAGAATTTTCCGCCTCGGCTGCCGTATGGGCACCGAGACTTCCGCTTTGCGAGATGGCGCGATGAAACAGCCCGGCCGCCTGCGGGGCGAGAAGCAGGCTGAAGACGTTCCGCCCGCCCGCAGATTCCCCGAAGATCGTAATATTGTCGGGGTTGCCTCCGAAGGCGCGGATGTTTGTCCGGACCCAGCGCAGGGATTCGATCATATCCAGAATGGCGAAGTTGCCCGAGGCTTCGACGGGATCACGATCGTTCCGCAACGAGGCGTGACGCAGGAAGCCGAGGGGGCCCATGCGGTATTGAATGGCGACTACGACAACGCGCCCGTTTCGCACCAGCTCGGCCCCCTGGTAAAAGGACGAGTTCCCGATGGTGTTTCCCCCTCCATGGATCCAGACCATGACCGGCAGGGTTTCATCAGGTGCGATTTCGCGAGGCGCATAGATGTCGAGGGTGAGACAATTCTCGTCGCCGCGGAGTTCTTTGCTCGCCCCCGATTCGCCACCGAATCGACTGGCGAATTGCGGGCAGGCGGGTCCGGGATCGATTGCCGAAAAGAGGTTTGCCCGGGGCGCTGCCGGGACGGGGGCTCTCCAGCGTCGATCGCCGGTGGGCGCCGCGGCATAGGGAATGCCTCGCCAGACATGATTGCCGGACATATCGCGCGTGCCGATATAACTTCCTGCGGGTGCGGTTCTTTGCGAAGTCGGATCGGCGATATCGGGCTTTTCCCCTGAGGTGCAGGCGGCCAGAGTGAGGCCGACGCCCATCCCGCACAGGACCGCTACCTTTTGAATTCGTCGGTTGTTCATGAATTGTCCCCCCACGACCCTGAATGAAACCGCTTCAGCCGCTCGTCGCAAGTCTGGCCGCTGCCTTCGGGGCGTGGCGCAAGCGCCGCGATAGTGCAAGTCGCGCAACGGCATGCGAGGCAGTAAGAAGAGACTATGCCGAAGTCGCCGTATCGAGACATCCTGTGGGAACTGCAGGATGGAGTCGCTCAAATCACATTGAATCGACCCGAGGCTCGCAATACCTTCACCGGCGCCATGGGCGAAGATCTGGCGCAGGCCTACCAAAGATGTGACGAGGACGACGCTGTACGGGCGGTCGTGGTCACGGGTGCCGGGCCGGCTTTTTGTGCCGGCGCCGAGATGAGTGGGGAAGTTTTCGATTCGCCCGATCTGGAAAACTTCAGCGCCGCTGGGGCGGCCTTCCCTGCTTTTCGGGTACGCAAGCCCGTGATTGCCGCGGTCAACGGTCATGCGATCGGGGTTGGATTCACCCTGGCGGTGCAGGCCGATCTTCGCCTTTTCGCTGCCGAGGGCAAGTACGGCGTTCTGCAGGTCCGCCGCGGCATGATGCCGGACGCCTATGCGCACTTTACGCTGCCGCGCCTGATCGGGGTGGCGCGAGCAGCCGAAGTGCTGCTCACCGGGCGACGTTTCGACGGGGCGGAAGCGGAGAGGCTGGGGATTGCCAATCGCGTATTGCCGGCCGACAAGGTTCTCCCGGCCGCGTTGGAATTGGCACGAGAGATGGTTGTCGAGACTGCACCTCTGTCGGTCGCGGTTACCAAGCGGCTTCTGTGGGAGAGCTTCGCGCTGTCCGCCGCCGAAATCGAAAGCAAGGAAACCGAATTGCATCGACACCTGATGGGCACTCCTGATGCCATGGAGGGGCCGATGGCATGGCTGGAGAGGCGCAAGCCTCAGTGGAATTTGTCCGTGAGCCGAGACTGGCCGAAATGGCCAGGGAAAGATGAAAACGAATGAAGATTGATGGTGCACTTTCCTTCGCAGGGCCCGGCCACGCCGGTGCCGCAGCGGCACGTCTGGAGGAGCAGGGGTTTGATGGCGCGCTCAGTTTCGAGGGCCCGCACGAACCCTTCATGCCGCTGGCTCTGGCGGCTCATGAGACCAAGCGAATCGAAATCATGACCGCGGTCGCAATTGCCTTCGCGCGCAACCCGATGGTGTGTGCGTATGCCGCGAACGATTTGCAGCTGATTTCCGAAGGCCGTTTCATCCTTGGCCTGGGTTCGCAAATCCGCCCGCATATCGAGCGTCGATTCAGCCAGACCTGGTCCAAGCCCAATTCCCGGATGCGTGAGTTTGTGCTCGCGATACGGGCTATTTTCCGGACCTGGAATGAGGGTGAGCCGCTGAAATTTGAAGGCGAGTTCTATCGGCATACCCTGATGACTCCCTTTTTGAGCCCTCAGCCCAACCCGCATGGCCCACCGCCGATCTATCTGGCCGGGTTCGGCGCCGGGATGATCCGCGTCGCTGGCGAAGTTGCCGATGGGTGGATGGTTCATCCGCTGCATACGACCGGCTATATGCATGATGTTGCGATTCCGGCCTTGCACGAAGGCCTCGCCAAGGGTGGGCGGACGCCAGCGGACTGCGAGATCTCCGCGCAAACAATCTGCATGGTCGGCCGGACCGAGGAGCAGATCGAAAAGGCCAAGGCCGCCGCCAAGATGCAGATATCCTTTTATGGATCGACGCCTGCCTACCGGGTAGCGCTCGAGCACGAGGGTTGGGGCGATCTGCAGCCTGAACTCAACCGGATGAGCAAGGCGGGGCTCTGGGCCGAAATGACGGGTCTGATTTCGGACGAAATGCTGGAGAAGATCGGCGTCATCGGCACGCCGGAGGAAGTCGGTCGCCGGCTGCGTGAGCGAAATAATTTTGCGGCGCGGACCAGCGTCATTCTTTACGATGAGAGCGGTGATCCGGAAGCTCTGCCCAAGATCGCCGCGGGCGTGCACGGAGAGGATTGAAGATGAGTCGATTGCAAGGAAAGAAAGTGTTGATCACGGGTGGAGCGTCGGGAATCGGCGCAGCATCGGCCCGGCGGTTCGTTGCCGAGGGTGCCTCGGTAGCTCTGGCGGATCTGCAGGAGATTCCGAGCGCTTTGCTGGACGAACTCGGCTCTTCGGTCGTGAGCACGCATTCGCTCGATGTTCGTGACGAAGCCTCGGTCGAGGCGGCCGTGCAGGGGGCTGTAGGCAGTCTCGGGCAAATCGATGTCCTCCTGAATGCAGCAGGGGTCAATGGCTACGGCTCCGCGCACGATCTGGATGCGGCCGAGTGGGATCGCGTCCTCGATATCAACTTGAAAGGATCTTTTCTCGTGGCCAAGCACGCGTTGGCGGGTATGCGCGAGCGCCAAGCGGGCAATATTATTCATATCGCGAGCGTGGAGGGGATCTCGGCCATCAGCATGCAGTTGGCCTATAATGCCTCGAAGGGAGCCGTGATCTTGATGACCAAGAATATGGCGCTGGATTACGGGGTCGAAGGGATTCGGGTGAACTGCCTTTGTCCCGGGCTGATCGAGACCCCGATGACGGCCATGCTGCAGGAGCCCGAGTTGCAGGTTTTACGTGAACGCATGGTGGAACTCCATGCCCTGAAACGCATGGGGCAACCGGAAGAAGTCGCTAATTGTGCGGTGTTTCTTGCCTCGGATGAGGCATCTTTTGTCACGGGCACGGCTTTGGTTGTTGACGGCGGCTGGACGGCGGGACATCGCCTGGAAATTGGCTGAGGCTTCTCCGAATTCGAACTGTTTTGTCTCCAAAATTTACAGAGATGGGATGCGACGAAATCGGTTTCGGAAAGAGCGAATCCTAGGTAGGATCGAAGCATGAATCAGTCGGTATCCGAGGGGCCGGAGGGCTCCGCGATCGCTTCGAGCCCGGGGGGCTTTCCCCGGGAATGGTCTTTTGTCGAGCGGGTATTTTCGGTCCTGGTTTTTCCGGTCGTGCTGACCACGGCTGTCTGGGTGGGTTACGCCTGGATGGAGAGCGGAGTGCCGGCGGAAGTCGCGGTCTTTCCCGTGATTGCCGGGACCTATTTTTTGCTGGCGATACTGGAGCGAATTTTCCCCCATCACGAAGATTGGCTCCGCTCGCGTGGGGATCTCTCGGTTGATCTTGGGTATTTATTCACCAATGGCTCGATGGTGCGCTTGACCGAACCGCTGATGCTCTCTGGCGTGGTCTATTTGGCGATGCTGGTGTCGGAGGACTTCGGGACGGGCTATTGGCCTACCGCATGGCCCATCCTCGGGCAGTTGGTCCTCGCTTTGGTTTTGGCAGAGTTCGTTGAGTATTGGTGCCATCGGGGGATGCACGAAATCGATTGGATGTGGCGGTTCCATGCCACACATCATTCCGCGCCGCGGCTCTATTTTCTGAACGCGGTGCGCTTTCACCCGGTGGACATCTTTCTGATCGGGACCGGCAAGTTGCTTCCCATCGCCGTTCTGGGAGCGTCGCCGGAAGTGCTGGGGTTGGTGACGCTCTTTGCGGCCGTGCACGGGGCATTTCAGCATTCCAATTTGAAGCTGAAGCTGGGTCCCTTGAACTGGATTTTCAGCATGGCCGAACTGCATCGCTGGCACCATTCGCCGGTGGTCGAGGAAGCGAATCATAATTATGGCGGCAATCTGATCATTTGGGATGTGGTTTTCGGGACGCGGTGGCTCCCGAAGGATCGCAAATCGCCGGCCGAGATCGGGATGGATTCGCTGCCGCATTTTCCGATGGGTTTTTTCTCGCAAATGGTCTCGCCGCTGCGATGGGAAAAGGTGGTCGAGGAATCGACCGCGAGAAAAACCAGCTGAAAACCCGCTCCAGAGCTGTTCAAGTCGTCGGATGGCTGCCGGTTGCGCTGGGGCTCTCGGCTGCGTAGCACCGCAGGATGGTTACAATCGTAGCGACGAAGAATGGACGCGTGCAGGGCGCCCCTCGTGATGGCCACCATGCATTTTTGGGGATTCCCTTCGCCGCACCTCCCGTGGGCGAACTTCGCTTTCAGGCCCCGGTGCCGGCGACTCCCTGGGCAGATATTCGTCCGGCAACCGAATTCGGCCCGGCATGCCCCCAGCCGGATAGTGCTTTGCCCGGGATGGCCCCGGGTCCGCAGGAGGAGGCGGGTTGTCTGACCTTGAACGTCTACACCCCGGAGGCCGGGAGCGGTGCGCGTCCGGTCCTCGTGTGGATTCACGGAGGCGCGTGCACGACGGGGTCCAACCGCCAATTGATGTACGATGGAGGACCGTTGGCTTGTCGCGGCGATGTGGTCGTCGTGGCTCTGAACTATCGCCTCGGTGTGCTCGGGTGGCTGAACCCGGGACTGAACGGGAGTGATTTCGCGCCGAATGTCGGTCTTCAAGACCAGATTGCCGGCCTCCGTTGGGTGCGGGAGAATATTGCTGATTTTGGCGGCGACCCGGAGAATGTGACGATTTTCGGGGAATCGGCAGGTGGGATGTCTGTGACGACCCTCATGGCCACGCCTTCCGCGCGCGGTTTGTTTCATAAGGTCATTGCCCAAAGCGGCGCGGCGCAGGCCACGCTTTCGCCGGCGCAGGCAGCCGAAGCCGGAGATGTCCTGGCGGCCGAGTTGGGGTTGGCGCAGCTGGAGGCTTCCTCTTTGCGGGAACGATCCATCGAAGACCTTCTCGCCGCACAATTGAAGGTAACCGCGCGATTGCAGGCCAACCGCGTGATGCCGTGGGCGCCCGTGGTCGACGGATTGATTGTTCCCGAACACCCGATGCTTGCCGTGAGTGCCGGTCAGGCCGAGAATATTCCTCTGCTGATCGGCTCGACCGCCGACGAGTGGCGTCTTTTTACGATTGCGATGCCGCACCATCGATCGATGGATCGAGCAGCCTTGCGCAAGCGTCTGGCGCAGCGCCTGTCCAGCATTGGCAAGGGGGACGCGGATGAGGTTCTGGCGCTCTATCCGCATTCCGAGCCATGGCAGGTTTTTGACGCGATCGAAACCGACCGAGTCTTCTGGATGCCGGCAGTCCAGCTGGCCGAAGCGCAGCAGGCCCATCAGGCTGGCACCTATATGTATCGGTTTTCGTGGCCCTCCCCGGCGGTGCGGGGAATGCTGGGTGCTTGTCACGCTGTGGAATTGCCTTTTGTCTTTGGCACTCTTGACGCCCCGGGTATGGACCGGTTCTCCGGCGCCGGGCCGGCGGCCGAGGCGCTCGCCTTGCAGGTGATGTATTCCTGGATTGCCTTTGCGAGAGCCGGGGATCCTTCACATCCGGGTATTCCCGCATGGGGCCCCTATGAGCCCTCGCGTCGGATAACGATGGATTTCGCCGAGGATTCCGTTGCCTCCGACGCACCGCTCGAAGAGCGCCGGAGTCTCTGGGCGGAGATTCTCGAGGATTGATTGTCCCGCAAACCCATGGGAACCCGATCCGGTAGCTGATAGAGACGGCAGCATGCGTGCATTGATGCTGTTGTGGGGCTTGCTGGTTCTTTTGGCTTCCGGGTGTGGGGAATCGACGCCGGTGTTTCTGGAGCCGCCGGTGATCGAGGCAGAGGACGGGGTGCTCTCACTTACTCTCACGCCTAAATATACCAACCTGTCGGTCAACGACCTCGATCTCGAGGGCAGGGCCTATATGGGGCTGTTTGCGCCAGCGACATTGCGCGTTGCCCGCGGTGATCGATTTCAGATTCTTCTCGAGAATCAATTGCCGAGCGAGTCCACGAATCTTCATTTCGATGGCATGAGTCTGAGTCCGCTGATGCAGGGGTGGGCGGCTGGCGACGACGTCTTTCTCGATGTCGAGCCCGGTGAGGGGCAGCTCTACAGCGTGGTTGTTCCCGAGGATCATCCTCAGGGTATCTTTACCTATCGTCCTTCGCGCTTCGGGGAGATCGCCAGTCAGTTGGGCAACGGGATGGCCGGGGCGATTGTTGTGGAGGGAGTCCTCGATCCGTTCCCGCAGCTCTCGGGAGTTACTCAGCGAACGCTCGTCCTCAAGGATCTGCAGCGCTCCGGAGGGACCATTTTTGAGCAGCCTGACCCGGAGCAACTCAAGATGCTGACCGTCAATGGTCAGGTGCGACCGCGATTCAAGGCGAATCCGGGTGAAATGCAATTCTGGAGCGTCGCGAACGCAAGCGCGAATCTTTACTACCGGTTGGCTCTGGCCAACCATACCTTCTACGAGGTGGCGCGCGACGGGAATCGCCATACGCGTTTGCTTGCCTTGCAGAATATCGACTTGCCCCCTTCGGCGCGTTCGCAGTTCCTGATCGTCGCGCGTGGCGAAGGGCAATATGAGTTCTCGACAGCGACCCTGGGCAATCGCCCCCCGGGCTACGACGCATTCTTTGGTGAAGGCTCATCCTTGTATCGGGCAGGTGCCTGCGGAGAGGCGGAACTTGCGGAGACCACCGGTTGTGAGGACCTCGATGCAAGCACCTGTATGGGGCCTCAAGGCCCCTGTGTGGTGGGCGGGTCTCTGGGAACGCTCGTCGTTGCGGACGACAAGGTTCTGGCCCCGCAGTTACCCTCGGAGGATCAGTTTCCAGCCCTGACAGATCTGCGGGAAGAGAATCGTTGTCGCAGGCGCATCTTCCGATTCGAGCAGGGGCCGACCGGCGATGTATATACGATTGATGGTCGGCCCTTTGATCCCTATCGCATCGATGCCGAGGTTCGATTGGCGTCCGAGGAGAATTGCGTGGAGGAATGGCGCCTGCAGAACTGCAGTGGGCAAAACCATGTTTTCCATATAGGGCAGGTCGATTTTCAGGTTCTTGAAGTCAACGGCGTGCCAGTCGAATTTACCGGCTATCAGGATACCGTGACGATGCCTTTTCGGGATTGTGACCGATACGAGAGCGATGCCACCGAATGTCAGGCCGTTGAGATCGAGCAGAAGATTTACCCGATCTACAGTTGCCCGACCGCAAATGATCCTCGAGGCGAGGTGGTGGTGCGGATTCCGTTTTCGGAAATTGCCGTCGGGAAATTCACCTTTCGATCGGCTGCAGCGAATGCCAGCGATGCGGGAATGATGGCCGCGATGCAGGTTTGTGATGATGACCAATACCCCTGTGGTGCGCCGCAGCGGTAGTCGCTCTGCACTATCGCGAGGGGGAGCGCCATTTGGGGAGGCAAGGTGAGACTCGTTAGGTTAACGTTGGCTCATGGCCCAGCGCTTGGAATTCTTTTTCGATTACGGAAGCCCCTATAGTTACTTTGCCGACACGCAACTGCCCGGTCTGATCGAGCGCACCGGCTGTGAAGTTGCCTATCGCCCGATGCTGTTGGGCGGAGTGTTCAAATCTGTGGGAAGTCATTCGCCCGCGGCCGAACCGGTCGAGGCCAAGCGCCGTCATTTTGCGGTGGAGCTGCGGCGATCGGTGGCTCACTACGGGGTTCCGTTCGAGAGCCCCCCGGGCTGGCCGATCAATACGCTGCAGATCATGCGGACCGCGCATG
>DLYX01000074.1 GCA_003447545.1 Deltaproteobacteria bacterium
TTTGACCTTCGGAGATTTTGTAACCAAGAGCGGACGAAAAACCCCCTATTTCGTAAATACGGGACGTTATCGGACGGGCGGCCAGCTGACGCGGCTATCGGAGTTTTATGCCCGCGCGATCCGCGACCAACTCGGGAGCGACTTCGACATTCTTTTTGGCCCGGCTTACAAGGGTATCCCTCTGGCTTCGGCTACCGCAATGACTCTGGTTCGGGATCACGGGCACGATGTGGGTTTCTGCTTCAATCGCAAGGAAGCCAAAGATCATGGTGAAGGCGGGGCGCTGGTTGGGTGCGTCCCCGAGGACGGCGACCGGATCGTGATCATCGAGGACGTCACCACTGCGGGCACCTCGATTCGAGAAACGGTCCCGGCCTTGCGTGCCGCAGCAAATATCAAGCTTTCGGGTCTGGTCGTTTCAGTGGATCGGATGGAGCGAGGGACCGGGGACGTGACCGCCCTGGCCGAGATCGCGTCGACCTGGGAGATGCCGACGTTTGCCATTGTCACGGTCGAGGAGATCATGGACCACCTTCGGGGGCGCGAGGTCGATGGTGAGGTTGTGCTTGGTGAGGACAGCTACGAACGCATGGTCGCTTATCGAGAAGAGTTCGGCCCTCGTTAAGTCCTCTTTCCCTTTGGTACGCTGAGAACGCGTGCGTTCCTGGCGAACGGAGCCAGAGGGAATGGGAAGTGCTTGTCCCGATCCATGCTTCGGGCGTGAGCGCGAAGATTCGCCGTGCGCCCGAGCGTTTTCAGACCGCCGACAAGAAGTCTGTTCCAATCGGAAGGCATCTCGACCTCGAGACTCGCGGCGGGGAAAGCGCGCGCGAAGGATTGGCGTGTGGCCGCTTCCTCTCGTCGGGTGCGCAGAGAAACGTTGGCGGCGCAGATTCCTCCGGCGGTCAGGGATGCGGCCGCCAGAGAAAAGAAATCCGTCGAAGCGAAGCGGTCCGAGAGAGTCGGCCCATCGTATGCGTCGAGCAAGATGAAGTCATGGAGGTCGCGGTTGGATACGAGGTGAAGGATTGCGTCTGTGGTATGAATCCGAGTTTTCCTGCTCTCACGGATCCGAAAATGGGATTTCGCCAGCCCGACCACGCAGGGATCGATTTCGACGATAGGGATCTCTATCCGCGGGTAGCGTTTGCGCAGAAAGCGCACGAAACCGCCTCCGCCAAGACCGACGAGCAGGGCTCGTTTGGGCGGCGTGGCCAAAGAGAGTGCCCATCCCGCGGCGCGCAAATAGGCCGGGATCGGGCGTTCCGGCCTCGCCAGATCGACCCGACTTTGCTCGACTTCATCCCGGGAGCCGAAGCGCATCGAGCGACGCGTCCCGCAGGCTTCCACGAAAATCGGACCGAACATTCCTGATTCGGTCGCGAGCAGACGTTTATTCTTGGTTGGCGAGGGCATCGGAATCGGAGGGCAGCCTCGGTATGCCTATGCCGGGAGAACTTCGCAAGATTACGGATATCTCCTTTTGATTGCGAGAGCCCTGCAGGTTTCGATAAGCGTTGGGTATGACGTCGCAAGATCTGGAGTTTCTCGACATGGTCAGTCAGGCCGCCCTGGTTCGTTCGGGCGAAGTTTCCCCACTGGAGTTGGTCGATGCGACGATCGCGCGCGCGGAAGCACGCAATGAGTCCCTGAATGCGATCGTCCTTCCTTTTTACGAAGAGGCGCGGAAGCAGGCTGTCGGAGATCTTCCTGACGGTCCGCTTCGTGGCGTGCCTTTCCTGCTCAAGGATCTCGGCGGGCAGCTCGCGGGCGCTCCTCTGACGTGCGGAATGCGAGCCTTGCGTGATGCAGGTTGGCATGAGCCCGCCGACTCCTATTTCACAGCGAAACTCCGCGCGGCGGGCGTCTGTTTTATTGGCCGGAGCAATTCACCGGAGCTGGGCCTCTATCCCGGGACTGAACCTGAGGCATGGGGTCCGACGCATAATCCCTGGAAGCGAGGCTACTCACCCGGCGGTTCGAGCGGCGGCTCGGCCGCGGCTGTTGCGGCGGGTATCGTATCCGCTGCGCATGCGAGTGACGGCGGCGGTTCGATCCGAATTCCCGCCAGCCATTGTGGTCTGGTGGGCCTGAAACCGACGCGTGGACGATCCTCGTTCGGGCCCTCTGCCGGAGACCGGTGGTCGGGTTTCTCCTGCGAAGGGTTTGTCACACGAACGGTCCGGGATACCGCAACACTTCTGGATGCTGTTTCCGGTGCGATGCCGGGTGATCCACACGCCGCCCCGCGACCCGCGCGCCCCTTTGCCGAATCACTGGAGCCGGGACGGCGTTTGCGAGTCGGGTTCATGACGACCGGACCTCGCGGAACGGAGGTGCATCCGGATGTTTTGCCGGCAGTTGAGGTTTGCGCAGCAGCACTTGAGGACCTGGGCCATCAAGTGGAACCGGCGTACCCCGACGCACTGGACGATCCACAAGCGATCCAGGCTTTCGTTGCCATTGTTGCCGCCAATATCGCGCATACCGTCGACGTCTGGGGCGAGAAGCTGGGCCGAGTTCTCGGCGAAGATGATCTGGAGCCGCTGACTTGGGCCCTGGCGAATTCGGCGCGCAAGCGGACGACTCTGGACTACCTGGAATCCCTCGATACCTTGAATGTGGTGTCTCGCGACCTGGCGGCTTGGTGGGATCAGGGTTTCGATCTTCTGCTCACACCATGCTCGGCCGAGCCACCGCCGCCCCATGGAACTTTTATTGCCACACCAGAGGAACCCTTCAGCGGGTTTACCCGCGCCGCCCCGTTCAGTATCTACACGGCGCCTTTCAATATGTCGGGACAGCCGGGGATCTCCCTTCCCTTGCATTGGACACCGTCCGGATTGCCGATCGGGAGTCACCTTGTGGCGAGATTTGGCGAAGAGGCTACCCTACTTTCGGTGGCGGCCGAATTGGAAGTTGCGATTCCCTGGGCGAACAAAAGACCGTCGTAACCGTGAAGCTGGACTCTTCGCGGGGTAAGGAAACTTTATGGATTTGAAACTCATCGCGCCCAACCGTGATCGTTTTCCGGACCTGCCCGAGGAGCGCAAGAAGTGGTGGGTCAAATTCCCGAACTTCAAGAAACCGGTTTTTCCGAGTTATCTGGGGATTGAACTCGAAGAACTGCGCGAGGACTACGCCCGACTGAAACTCGGCTTTCGCGAGGAATGGACCCAACCCGCAGGTGTGGTGCATGGCGGCGTAATCGCTTCCTTGATTGATACCGTCGTCGTTCCGGCGATCGGTGCTGGTTACGAGGATCGCCCCGATCTTCTGACGATCAACATGCAAGTGCAATATATGGGTGCCGTTGTGGAAAAGGATCTCTACGCGGAGGGGTGGGTTACGAAACGAGGTCGGACGGTCGTATTCGCCGAGGCTGCTGTTCGCGGCGCTGACGGCCGAATTGCGGCCACGGGGACTCTTGCGTACGCCATCCGGCATCGCCCCAAGTCCTGATTCTCATATCTGTCGGCGCGGGATGCGCTGGTCGCGGAAGACAGCGAACGAAAGGAAGTTTGATGAGTGATTCGACCTACACGCCCCCTGAAGTCTGGAAATGGGATGCCGAGAGCGGGGGGCGGTTCGCGAATATCAACCGGCCGATCGCCGGTTCGATGGAGGACAAGGAGCTGCCGGTCGGCGAGCACCCTCTGCAGCTTTATTCATTGGGTACACCCAATGGTGTGAAGGTGACGGTGTTGCTCGAGGAGCTTTTGGCTTTGGGGCATGACGGGGCCGAGTACGACGCCTACCTGATCAATATTGGAAAGGGAGATCAATTCGGCAGCGGGTTTGTCGCGGCAAATCCGAACTCCAAAATCCCCGCACTGGTCGATCGGAGCACTTCTCCGCCGACGCGAGTTTTCGAGTCGGGCGCCATCTTGATGTATCTCGCGGAAAAGTTTGATGCCTTTTTGCCGGTTGCGGCGTCGGCACGAGCCGAAGTTCTTTCGTGGCTCTTCTGGCAAATGGGAAGTACGCCGTATCTCGGTGGAGGCTTCGGACATTTCTACGCCTATGCCCCCGAAAAGTTCGAGTACCCGATCGATCGATTCGCCATGGAGGTAAAGCGCCAGCTCGATGTGCTGGATCGCAATCTGGCGGATCGTCGGTTTCTTGGTGGCGACGATTATACGATTGCGGATATCGCGACCTGCCCCTGGTACGGCAGCCTTGTTTTGCACGACCTCTATAAAGCCGAGGTTTTCCTCGAAACGAAGTCGTATGTGAACGTCGTGCGTTGGGCAACGGAGGTCGAAGCCAGGCCGGGTTACCAGCGTGGGCAGTTGGTGAACCGACCTTGGGCACCTGAGGGCAAGGGTCTGGCCGAGCGCCATAGCGCCAGCGATTTCGATTAGTCGAG
Organism: Deltaproteobacteria bacterium; assembly: GCA_003447545.1. Classification (GTDB taxonomy): domain Bacteria; phylum Desulfobacterota; class Binatia; order UBA12015; family UBA12015; genus UBA12015. Next base: position 4,370 of record DLYX01000074.1, read on the forward strand.
AGGTGTCACTGTCCGAGTGTCGCGTCCCGAGCGCAGGAGTTGTCCGGGGATCGCTCCAGTTTCCTGACCGTCGCGGACAATTTCGCGCCCATTGACAAAGACGTGCCGGATGCCTTCGGATGCGGCAAATAGGCGGTCGCAGTTACCCGGCAAATCTGTCCGGTTTTTGATCGGCCCCGAGGCGATAGTCGCGGGGTCAAAAACCACGATATCGGCATGCCAGCCTTCCTCGAGTCGGCCGCGCTCGCGCAGTCCGAAGAGTCGAGCGGGCTTGTCGGTCATGAGTTGAATGGCTTCCTCCAAAGGAAAGAGGCCACGGTCGCGAACAATATCCCCGAGGAATCCGGTCGGATAGGAAGCACCACACATGCGGTCGAGGTGGGCCCCGGCATCCGATCCTCCGATCAAGGCGCGCTCGTCACGCCAGACTTCCGCGCGCATTTTCCAGCTGGCCTCATCGTCGTCGGGGGGAAGTGGCCAGAGGCCTGTCTCCAATCCGTCCGCGCATACGATATCGAAAAGCGTATCCTGCTCGCTTTGTCCGCGGGTTTTGGCGATCTCCTCGATCGTCTTTCCGAAGAGTCCTTCATTTTCCGCAGAGACAGTATCACCGATCACATAGGCGCCCCAGCGTGACAGTGCGGTCAGGACGCCGGCCCGTGGATCTCTTGCCATCTCGTCCATCTGTCGGCGTGTTTCGGGATCGCGCAGGCGCTCGATTCTCTCGGGAACCGGCAACTGCATGATCGGCTCCCATCCCGGAATCAGGAAGAGGGCACAATGGTCGAGAAAGCTCATTTTCAGGCCGCCGATGGTCGGCATTGTGAGCGCCATGATCCGTGCGCCCTTCGCCTTGGCCTTGCTTCCGGCTTCAAGTTGATGCTGATGACGATCCGGATCCGTAGCCCCCACGCCCATCACATTCCAGTTGATCGGACGGTTGGCGGCCAGCGACATATCGATCAGGAGATCGGTTTCGCGATCGGTGAATTTCCCCAGACAACCATCCACGATCACCTCGAGGGTTGTCCCTTCATGGTCTCGGCAAACGCCGGCAAGCGCTATGATTTCCTCGGCCGAAGCAAACCGGGAAGCCACGTAGTTCCCGTCGCCGTCCTGGTGAGTATGCGCCTGAGTGGTGGAAAATCCGATTCCGCCCGCCGTGATGGCCTCACGGAGCAGGGCTTTCATCTCCTCGACTTGGGCAGGCGTTGCCTCATTGCCCGTGGCGGCGGTCCCCATGACCAGCCGACGAATCTGGCAATGGCCCACAAGGAAGGCTGCATTACAGGCAATTTTTCCGTCGAGGCGATCGAGGTACTCCCCGAAGGTTTTCCAATTCCAGTCGATGCCTTCCTCGAGAGTCTTGAGAGGCATGCCCTCGACTTTGGCCATCATGCGACGCGTATAGTCAGCACCTTCCTCGCCGAGAGGGGCGAGACCGAAACCGCAATTGCCTCCGATCACGGTGGTCACGCCGTGGAGCGTCGAGGGGGTGGCGAAGGGGTCCCAGAGAAGCTGAGCATCGTAATGGGTGTGGGGGTCCACAAAGCCGGGAGCAACGACGCAGTCGGACGCGTCGATCGTTTCGGCTGCGGTTTCGGTAATTTTGCCGATCTGGACAATTCTGCCCGTTCGGATCCCCAAATCAGCAGCGAAGCGCGGGGCGCCACTTCCATCGACAACCATTCCGTTTTTGATCAGCAAATCCAGCATGGGGCCGATTCGAGCAAATCCCCGCCCCAACTGCCAGCGGGGCCCGGGAAAATCTGATCCGGGGCGTGCAATTATGCGCGAGTAAATGTTAACGCGAAGGTACAATGAGTAATCCAATAGCGACTTGTGAGACGACCTTGGGCACCTTCGAAGTGGAGCTTTTTCTCGAAGAGATGCCGATTACGGCCCAGAACTGGATCGATTTGGCGAAAAGCGGGTTTTACGACGGCCTGCATTTCCATCGAGTGATCAATGGCTTCATGTGCCAGTTCGGCTGCCCGCACAGCCGGGATCCGCAGAGCCCGAGTGCCGGGACCGGTGGCCCGCCGCATGGAACCATCGAGGACCAGCACCCCGAGGCCTATAAATTCTCGAATGAGCCGGGGACACTTTCGATGGCGAACACCGGACGTCCCAATAGCGGCGGTTCGCAGTTCTTCATCAACACAGCGAACAACGCATACCTGGACTTTTTCTCCCCGGGTGCGTCCAAGCACCCCGTCTTTGCCCGGATTTCCTCCGGGATGGATGTGATCCAGAAAATCGAAAAGACCCCGACCGACGGTTCGGATCGTCCGACCACGCCGGTCGAGATGATCAAAGTGACCATCGCCGAGTAGCGCGCATCTCCCGAACTCCGGCGATCCGCTGGAGTTCGGGAGCGTTTACTCTGCTGGATCTGTTGGTCCAGATCGAGTACTGATTCCCTAGG
>DLYX01000338.1 GCA_003447545.1 Deltaproteobacteria bacterium
GTCCAAAGCAAGGTTTCAACGTACCGATTCCCTCCTGGCTTCTGGGGCCCCTCCGGGAGCGCGTACGAGACACTCTGGCACCGGACCGCATTCGTCGCGGAGGGCTCTTCCAGCCGGAAATGGTGCAGAACCTGATCGAGGGACACGAGTCTCGCCAGATGGACTATAGCCGCGACATCTGGACACTCCTGATGTTCCAGACCTGGCAAGACTCTATAGGCACATCGGCGGTAAACCCTCAGGAATCTGGACCGATAACTAATCTTGTGGGTTGACCGCAGCCGCGTGGTTCGGGCACCCTGATGCTGGTTCCCCGAACAAAGAAAGTCCCCGCCAAGTGCCGAAACTAGTCGTCGTATCGAAGTCAGAGCCTCCAGCCGAACAAGTGGCAACTGAGGCCGAAAAAGCGCCCGCGAGCCAGCGGGAGATTCCGCCTGCACTTCCTGAATCGCCAGTCCGCTACCTGCTCCAGGCATTGATGGCGATCACGGCACTCGCCGTACTCTCTCCCGTTCTGCTCATGGTCGCGATCGCGGTCAAGCTCACCAGCCCCGGGCCATTATTCTATGCAGGAATTCGAACCGGCAAAAATCAGATTCTCTATACGATGTACAAATTCCGGACTCTCGGAGAGGGTTCGGAAAGGCAAATCGGCGGGCGATTGCTCACGGCTCAGGATGATTTCTACACGCCCGTCGGCAAATTCCTGAAGAAGTCAAAACTGGACGAGGTCCCGCAACTCCTCAACGTCTTGCGCGGGGAAATGAACTTCGCCGGGCCGCGCCCCCTGCGACCGGTCTTTCTCGAGCGGTACCTTGAAGAGATCCCGAACTACGCTGATCGTTTTCGCGTCGCGCCCGGGATGACCGGCCTGGCACAGGTGCGCGGCGGATATTTCACGTCGGCGCGCAACAAGCTTCGTTTCGATCATCTCTATATCCAGCACCGATCGCTGCTTCTCGATGCACAGCTCGTCTGCCTGACAGCCCTGAAGGTTTTGAATCGCTGGCTGACGCTCGGGGCTTTCCTGCTGGTCCTTCTGCTCTTCGTATCCTTCATTCCTTCCGGTTCACTCGAGAACCTGTATATCGAGACACTCGGCGTGAAGGTCAATCCGCTACATGGCGTCATCGCTTTCGGCGCTCTCTGGATGCTGCTGCGACATGCGCCCAAGGACCGAATCAACCTCTATCGTACCCCGCTGAACACACCCATCGCAGTATTTCTTCTCCTCGCGCTCAGCTCGGCATTCCTCTCCGAGGCGCCGCTGCAAGCGATGCGGGGGTCCGCCTATTATCTGATAACGGGCTTCATCGTCACGCTGGCCATCATCAACGGCACCTTTACGAAATCCTTCGTCCGAAGCGCGATCAGTGCCGTCGCCCTGACCTCGTTGACAATTTCCATGGTCGGTATTCTTGAAGTCGCTTTTGCCGAATACTTCACATCCGCTCCCCAGCTTTCGACCGGGCTGGGCATGAGCTCCGTGGGGATCTCCTCGACGCTCGGCAGTCCTATTGCCTTGTCCACCTATCTCCTGCTCGGCGTGCCCTGCGTTCTATGCAGCCTTGCACGCGCTCAGAATCGCAGCAGCCGCGACTTCTGGATCGCAGCGACTACGCTGGTGATGGTCGGCGTTCTTCTAACGAAAAACCCGGCGGGTCTCGCCGCTCTCTCCCTGATCATCACCATCTACGTGTGGCGACATTTCACGCCACTCGCCGGGCTTGTCGCGATGGTGATTCTCGCGCCAGCCTCTTTCCTTGCGGTAGATCATCGGCTCACCAGCGCAGGGTTCACTGCAGGAAGCATGATCTGCGGCTCGGCGCAGGAAGCATGCGCGCAGCTTGGGCAGCTCTCGTGGAAGGAACTTCTATTCGGCATGGGGCCCAGAACGCTGGGCGAATTGAATATTCCGGGTTTGGGAAGCGCGCAAAATTTGATCGAGGGCGCGAACGCCAATGTGCGGCTGATTCTCGAAAATGGACTTCTCGGTTGGGGGGCCATGATGTGGATTTTTGCAGCCGCTCTCTTCTCCCTCTATCGCACCCAATCCAGAGTGAATGATCCCGGACTGCGGTCGGTCCTTTGGGCTGTGATCCTCGCGATTCTTGGATTCCTAGTCGCGATGCAGGCTTTCGATCCTTTCGACAACATCGCGCTGCAGATTCTATTCTGGGGCCTGCTCGGAATCGGGATCGGCACTGAGGTGCGTCTCTCGGGGCGTTCTTCGGAATATCGAATCGCCCTGAAACTCGGTCAGCCCTGATCTGCTCCGGCCGGCTCGACCGGTACCAGCACGACCTTGCCGGCTTTCGGATTCAGCGGTTCGGTCCAGGTGCCTCGAGAGGCTCGCAATCCCGTCGAAGACACGTCCCGTGCGGGACAGGTCAGCGTCGCCAGCGGAAGGACACGCTCCACTCGACCGTCGCTGGACGACTTTCCCCAGGAAACCCCCTGATTGTCCAGCACCGTCACACCGCCGACACCGGCGCCCTGAGCATCGACGAAACGCTGCTCGAGATATCCCAGCTGGGTGACGGCTCCGGTGCCCTCACACCGCGCCTCGGTAAACGAGTCCAGAGTCACGCGAACGTCGGCGCCCTGCTCCACGGAAACACTCCCCCGACAGGAGAATTTCACGTTCTCGACCCAAACCTTCCGGGCCCCCCGCAGCCTGACGCAGGCGTGGCCGGGCGTTTCGATCTGTCCACCCGAAATTCGCACTCCCTCGGGAACGTCGTCCTTGAAGGGCTCCAGATTCACGGAGCTTTTTCGCAAGCGATTATCGACCAGACGCACTCGATCCGAGCGACCCCGAAGCTGGATGGGACGATCAGAAATCTCGTTCTCCGACAGCACGGTTTCCGGAGCATGTTTGATATAGAAAGCGGCCGCGCCGCCCCCATGGAGCTTCGATCGATGAACCTCATTCCCTCGATTCTGCAGGAAATAGATATTCTCGCGGTAGTTGTCGAAGACTTCCGAGTCCTCCAGGCGATTTCGGTTCGCGCCCGTACCGAAATGAATTCCCTCATCGGCGTTCTCAAACACGCGCAACCCCACCAGAATATTCTCGGACGCTCCCCGGGCGAGATCGACCCCGTAGCCAACCGCCGTCTTTCGGTCTCCATTATGGTGAGACTGAACGTTCTCCAGACGCGCGCCCCGCACCCCGGCAAACCGAACCCCGCGCTTGAACCCGGAGACTTCGAGGTTCCGAACCACTGCGCCGATGGCCTTTTCATCAAAGATAATCCCGGCCTCGCGCCCCGAGCCGCGGATCGCTTCGCCGTTACCGTCGAGCGTCGCGCCAGGGCCCATGCGCAGTCCCACGCCCGGGCACGGCCCGAGGGAGCGGGTCAGAATATGGTCACGGACAACCTTGTCCCCGCAATCGCAAGCCTTCCGGCCTCCGCAATCGCGGGCATCTGCCGGCATTGCCACCACCAACATCAGAATCATTAAAATCGCGAGGATTTCTTCCCCTCGCACTCGGGACTTCAGCAGAGTACTCTTCATATTCAATTCATGCTCGCAAAACTCAAAACCCTTCTCGGCCACACAATGATCTACGGCCTCGGGAACTACGGAATCAAAGTCGTCGGCTTCCTGCTGATTCCTGTATACACCCGATACCTCACTCCGGGCGACTACGGAATCCTGGCGCTTGTCGCGATGTACACGCAGGCCATGTTTGTCGTGATGAATCTGGGGCAAACCGTCGGGATTTTCCGCTTTTACTACGACCACGACGACGATGCCGGCCGCGAGCGCGTCATCGCGGCCGCCATATGGATTGTTTTCCTCTTCTCGGTACCGCTGAGCCTCGTTCCACTTGCCTTCTCGGGGTTCATCGCTGGATGGCTCCTCGACAATGAAGCTCTCTG
>DLYX01000124.1:0-1155 GCA_003447545.1 Deltaproteobacteria bacterium
AGGCCCCCCCCACGCACCAACAAAAGTGATGAGGAATCGCCCCCAGCCACTGGATTTGCGCAAAAGGCTGCCGCCATATCGAGAGCGGCAACGAAGCCCGCCGATTGCGCACGGAGGTCGAGAGCGCCAACGGTGGGCGCTGCCAATTTCTCCTGGAGAAAGCAGGCCGATCCCGGAAAGGCGACGTCCGGGGTAGTTGTGGCGAAGACCAGCATCGACAAGTCTTCTGCGGCCACACCCGCTTTCGCCATCGCTGGTCCGGCAGCGATCGCCGCGAGGCCACTTGGACCCTCACCTGGTGCGGAAAAATACCGCTCGGCGATACCCGTCTCCGCACCAAGATCCCGATCGACCCCCAAACGTCCGGCCAGAGCCTCATTGGAGACGGCGTCCCCCGGAAGACAATAACCCCAGCCGTTCAGGCGAATCTCAGGCAGCATTGGCTTCGCGCGGAAGTTGATCCGCCGCACTGGTCTTCACCAGAACAACCTCTAGGGTCTTGTTTTCGTACCACTGGGCGAAGCCGATACAGGGCTCACTTACCGGCACTCGAGTCACGAAATCCGGCGGGAAGGCAGGCGCGGTCGCCGCAACAGTGCGCAGACGCTCATCCACGACCGCTCCGCGAACCTCGAACCAGCCACCGCGCAGCCGTAAATCAATCTCGTAATCCGGCATTTCCGAACCCAGGCCGAGAGAGTCCCTCACGCCCGACGGCGGGATCGTGCGCGGCAATTCCATCTGCAGAATATAACCTGCCGGCCGTTCCTCGAATCGGTAGATCTCGCCATAGCGCCTCTCGCGTTCTTTTTTCTCGTCGTAGGCACCGCCGGTGTCGTAGAAACCCTCGTGGGCCATCTTGCCACCATGCTGGGCCTCGCTGACCTTGCGAATCAGCGGCAAGACAAACGGCACCATCGGCAGTCCGTAGACGCTCCCTCGCCAAATCACCTCGGAAGTGGGCCGCGCGAACAGCAATGTTTCGCGCAGTCGGTAGATTGCTTCGAGAACGGCAAGAGTCCCGCCAAGCAGGAACCATTTTGAGATCGACAGACTGTAGAGGTCATCCCCACGCAGTAATACAACGGCTGCGACAACGATGATCGGGAGAATAATCAGGTGCGCCAGCATATTCAGGCCGGTGGCTCCCGCAGA
>DLYX01000124.1:1545-2689 GCA_003447545.1 Deltaproteobacteria bacterium
GCCCCCAGCAGGGGTTGCGCAAGACAGATCCCCGCGCGGAGAATCGGATGGCCGCCTCCACCGGGCGCTTCGGACTGAACCAGCTCCAGAGCGTCGTCGTACTTCACCGGCAACTCGCCGACATAGGGAATCTCGCGGAAGCCTGGCTGGATCAGCGGATCCGCGGTTTTGCGCTCGACTTTCCCCAAATGCACGACTGCAGCAGGAGCGGCTGCCGGGGCCACTGCCGCAGGAGCGCCGCCAGCCGGGGCTGCGGGCGCGGCTGCGGGCGCGGCCGCGACTTCAGGCTCTGCTGGCTCCTTGAACCTCGACGGGAAGTCCTCGGGGAAATCCTCCGCCGGGTGGATCTCCTTGGCTCGCTGGAAAAGAAGACCTTCCTCTTCCGGGATATCCGGGTTGGGAATGCAGCAGTCGACAGGACATACGGCCGCACAGGCCTCGCTATCGAAAAATCCTACACATTCCGTGCATTTATCCGGCACAATATAGAAGAAATCGTCCGAGATAGCTGCAACCTTCGAACCGTCAAGAGCATCGAACTCGATTCCACCTTGGTAGATGGCCGTGTTCGGGCATTCGGGTTCGCAGGCCCCGCAATTAATACATTCGTCGGTGATCATTGTCGCCATTGCGACTGAACCTCCGCCAGGACCGAGAAGAAAAGAACCTCCGAACAGGGCTCTCGGCGAACCCGGGCCGGAGTCAATAAACCCACTCTGCATTAGCAAAGCGAAGGGTACACTCTCAAGGCATGGCGTTACGGTTGTTCGACAAGGGTCCCTGTGGCACCCTTGGAGCGAATTTGCCGCGGCCTTTTCGGCGCGTGCTGAAGTGGAGGATGGGGATGAAAATGACCGGAAATCGAACGACTGGGCCTCAGATAGTGGCGGCCATCATGCTTGTGACAGGAATCGCTCTCTCGGGCTGCAGCGCCAAGGGGCCAAGCCCCCAACAGGTTGCCGCCGAGCAGGCCGATCAGGCCGCCGCCCGAGCCGAGGCGGCGGCACTTCGAGCCAATCAGGCCGCCGAACGCGCCGAAGCCGCCGCCGACAAAGCCGAGGCAATCTTCAAGAAGAACGTCCAAAAGTAGTTTCAGCTCGAGGTTCAGGGTCGCGCGGCGCCAAGCCGCGCGCCCAGCCACGAC
>DLYX01000234.1:0-1780 GCA_003447545.1 Deltaproteobacteria bacterium
ACAAGACGTAGGTATAGGCGCCATCGCCGTCCGGTACCGATTGCGCCTTGTTCAGGCTGCTGGTGCGATCCACGATATCCATGGTGGTGCCCCAGACGTTCGCCAGCGGCACCACGAAATAGGCAGCCCCCCCGTCCTGTACGCGCACGACATACACCTCGTCCTCGGCCAGATTGAAATGTCCGCCGACGTAGAACTGATTGCGCAGCGCCCCGCCCTTGTCGGCAGAATAAGCCAGCGCGAAGCGATTCGGCTTGCCGCGCAACATCCCGCTGCTGAGCCCGCGCGTGAAGTCCGCGTATCGCAACATGAAGGAAGCCGTGAGTTCGGCCTGCTCGTCCTCGCTCATCGGCGGGGTCGCCGGTTCGGCGCCGAGACGCTCGATGCGGAGTTCATTGGGCTCGTCCAACGCCCAGTCCAGAATCACGTCCCGGATATAGAATTCATGGGCTTCCGGGCAGGATTGAATATGATTGGTTCGGCCATCTGCCGGATCGCTGTCGACCGTGATGGTAAAGGTGCGATCCTCGTTGAGCACCAGATCATGGCCGGAAAGAAGCCCCACGGTATTCATGTTCGGATCCCAGAGCGTGAAATAATTCTCGGTCAAGCGGCGCTCTGCAACGCGACCATGGATCTTGTATTTCTCGCCACCCGAGATCGGAATGACCCGGTAGATCGAATCCGGGTTATCAATCCCCCATCGGGAACCGGGGACCGTCTGATCGCCCACGGGATGCTCGAGGCGGGTGATGGCGATCACCTTCGGGCGCAAGGGGTCCTGGTTCGAGGACCAGATCGCGGCCGAGAACATGACCTCGCGAAACGCCCAATCATAGCACGCGCGCATCGCCGGAGATGGATCCATCTCGGTGAGCCAATGCTGGAAGACGCGGTCGTAGGCCTCGCGGACGATGGGATGCTCGATCAGGCGCAATGCGGCCAGTTCATGCTCGTGCTGTTCGGGTGTGGCTATCTGATGGGACATGGGGACTCCTCGGTGATTTTGATGGGCTCAGCCCTCTGGCTCTGCAAGCAGACCAAAGCGACTCTTGTAAGCGGCGAATGATTCTTCGATTCCTCCGACCGACAGGCCGAAATCCTCGGGGCGATAGCGATGCGCCGCCCGTGGATCCTGGCGATCCTCGGCCAGCCAGGACTCCATTGCCCCACGGCCGGCTTCTGCGAACTTGATCTTTGCGTCGGCATAGACCTTCTCGATCTGGCCGACAGGATCCCGGACGGTCTCTGAAAAGTAGAGGTCCGTGATGCGGGCCTCGATGTCGTGCCGGCGAGAGCGGACCTCGAGGGCACGATCATTCGTCCACCTCATACGATCGAGCCACTGCTGGCCGACAATAGCGGGATCCACATCGTCGTTATGCATACGCCAGATGATCGTGTTCAGACTTGCACCGGACGGAATGATCTCCAGAGGGTCGCGATGCATATGCACGATGTGGAGATCGGGGAAAGTCTCAAAAAGGGCTTCGAGATACCCCAGATGCGCGGGCGTCTTGAGCACCCAACGCTCGGCGGTCTCGCCACGTTGTTTCTTTTGCCACTGCAGAATTTGCAGCGTCCGACGGAGGTGACGATACGCCGGTCGAAAGTCCTGATCATTGATCCAGGATCGATAGGCCGAAACATCGCAGGAAGCCTCGGGGATATGAGAGAGAAACCCATCGGATAAAAAGAGGATTTCCTCCTCGGCGCCATGGGCATAGGAGGGATGGATCGAGAAATAATCCGGTGCGAATTGTCGCAACTGCTGCTCGTA
>DLYX01000234.1:2078-3929 GCA_003447545.1 Deltaproteobacteria bacterium
ATTGTCGCAACTGCTGCTCGTAGGCCTCGCCTGCCGCGATTCGCGGATCCTCCCCGGCAGGATTCCAATCTGGGGCCGGCGAAGGCTCCGCGGCTTCCCAACCCTGCGTGCAATAATGGCGGAGGTCACTAGCCAGAAGGCGCTGAACCAAAGTCGTGCCCGACCGCATCATGCCCATCACCACGATCGGTTGGGCGATGACCTCGTCCTCGATGTCGGGGTGGCGACGACACCAATCCTGCAGGCGCAGTCGATTCCGAAGATTCCGCACCATCGATCCACACAGGACTTTTGCCCCGCCCTTGTGCAGGGCCGCCTCCCCAAAAGAGCTGGCCAAAACATCCATGGGTTCGCGGAAATCGTCGTTCCCGAAATCCTCCAGACCATCGATCGCCCGCGCGGCCTCCAGCAGCGAACGCGGCTCAAAATACTCGGGAAAACGACCCATCCTGACTCCTCTTAATTCACCCCGGCTTGGAGCACGAACGGTTTTCACAAAATGCGAAGATCCCCGACATCCATGCCGCCTCGATCGAACCGATCCCGGCTTCAGGTCGCGCAGGAATTCTGCACCAAGCCCCTACCTCAATATTGACACTCTTAATGACAAAACTTACGACCTTAGATCAGACAGAGGCTGCACCAGAGATCCCCGCACAACGACGTAAGGAAACCCGAGATGAAAATTACGATATTGAAGATCGCCGGCGGACTCGCCGCTCTGGCGCTGGTTCTCGCCGTTGCAGCACCCGCCCTGCTTCATCAAGCCGGACTCCATCCCGAGTACAGGGGCACCAAAGTACAACTCGCTCCCGGCAAGCGCGCGCTGGTGATCACCACCAGCCACGACACGCTATCCAGGCCCGGCGAGACCACCGGCCCGGCCACCGGTGTCTTCGCATCGGAAATGACGCATCCGTATTACCACTTTCTCGATGCCGGTGCGCAGGTGGACGTCGCCAGCATCGACGGTGGTGCCATCCCGATCGAACCCCAATCTTTTATGTGGCTTATGCGAACGCCCGAGGACGATCGCTATCTGGAAGACCCTATCTTCCAGCAAAAGGTAGAAAATTCGCTGCCGATCGCGGACGTCGATTTCACCCAATATGACATGATCTTCCTCTCGGGTGGCTGGGGTGCCGCCTACGACCTTGGGTATTCGGATGTCCTCGCCGAGAAAATCTCGGAGGCCTATTACGCCGACCGGGAACCTGTCATCGGCGGCGTCTGCCACGGCCCCCTCGGCCTGATCCAGGCCAAAGACCGGCAGGGAGACCTCCTGATTGCAGGACGACGCATGACGGGCGTGACCGACAAACAAATCAAGGAGCTGGGTATCGAAATCACCCCGCAGCATCCGGAAACCGAACTTCGCAAGGCGGGTGTGATCTTCGAGAGCCAGACGGCTTTTCGCGACATGCTGGCGACCCACGTGGTCGTGGACGACGAGCAACGTTTCGTGACCGGGCAAAATCAGAACTCCGGTCGCGAAACGGCCCAGAAAATGCTGGCGATCGTGCAAAAAAACAGCGCCAGCTGAGGCAAGGCTCAGCGGGCGATATTCAGAACCTTTCGCTGGGTAAACTCATCGAGCCCGGTGGCACCCAATTCGGTGCCGATCCCGGACTGCTTGGCCCCGGCAAAGGGAATCCCGGGATCCAATTCGCCGTGCTTGTTGACCCAGATGGTCCCGGACTCCATTCGGGCGGCCAGCTTCTGTGCCGCATCGACGTCGGCGGCCCACACGCTGCCGCCCAGACCTTCCGAGGTGCTATTGATCTGCTCGAGAACCTCTTCGGGATCCGAGTATTTGATCACCGGCAAAGCCGGGCCGAATTGCTCTTCATC
>DLYX01000318.1:0-899 GCA_003447545.1 Deltaproteobacteria bacterium
ATAGCAGAACGGCGAGGCCACCGGTCGCCGTCCAGGGCGAAGGGAAGCGCGTCAGAACCGGCGTGAGGAAGGATTGGAAGAGCAGGGCGACGTAGTAGGCGGGCGCGATCCGCGCGAAACGTCGCCGGGCATAGTCACCAAGGCGCCCCATCTGTCCGCTGCGGCGGACTGCGGGTAGAAAAAGGACGAATCCACTGAGAACGAAGAAGAAATCGACGCCGAGCCCCGTTCCGATCAGGAAATCCCGGAAAGCACCGGCGTCGAGTTTTGGGTCGGTCATCAGCCAACAATGGAAAATCGTGACCATCAGGGCTGCCAGCCCGCGAAATCCGTCCAGAACAGGAATATGCCCGGGGATTTCCTCATCCGAGAGCGTATGGGGGTTTTTCGAGGTCATGGACTTTGCCGCCAATTCGCAGGAACCAGAGCTGAAGTCCAGCCAGAAAGATTCCTCTCTGCGCCCGCGACCCCTGCAGGTGGGGACTTCGGGAGCCCGTCTAAATCCGCTCGAGGCCCGGTTTTCCTGCCAGATACCGTGGCGGGTTCGCGGGCGGCTTGGTAGGGAAATGCGCTTACGGTCTGCGCGAAGCGCGCGATCAGGACCGCATCCGAGAAGGGAATCCAGCGAAAATGGCACGTGGCAAAAAGAGCGCTCCGACAGCGGGGCGGGCAAAGCAGAAGAAAGTTACCCGGAAAACGGCACCCAAGCGTGTGGCCAAGAAGGCCTCGGCAAAGAAAGCCTCTGCGAAATCAAGCGCGGCCAAGCCCGTAAAATACGCATATTCCTTCGGCGGTGGGCGAGCCGACGGGAATGCAAAACAAAAGAATCTGCTCGGCGGCAAAGGTGCCAACCTCGCCGAGATGGCTTCCCTCGGGCTGCCCGTACCTCCCGGATTTTC
>DLYX01000318.1:1224-1415 GCA_003447545.1 Deltaproteobacteria bacterium
ATTTCGACAGAACTCTGCACTTACTATTACGACCACGGCCGGCAGTATCCCGATACTCTGGACGGACAGGTCCGGCGTGCCGTAGCAAAGGTCGAGAAAATCATGGGTCAGAAATTCGGGGATGCCTCGAATCCTCTGCTGGTCTCGGTGCGCTCGGGCGCACGCGTCTCGATGCCGGGCATGATGGATAC
>DLYX01000318.1:1721-5114 GCA_003447545.1 Deltaproteobacteria bacterium
TCGATGCCGGGCATGATGGATACGGTCCTGAACCTCGGGATGAATGATGCCACGGTAGCTGGTCTGGCCGCCGCTTCGGGCAACGAGCGCTTCGCTTGGGATTCCTACCGTCGTTTTGTGCAGATGTATGGCGATGTCGTCCTGGGCATGAAGCCGGAGAATAAATCCGAAACGGATCCGTTCGAGGATCTCATCGAGGCAAAAAAAGAAGCTCGTGGGGTCGAGGGCGATCTCGATCTGACGACCGAGGACCTGCGCCAACTCGTGGACGAGTTCAAGGCCATGGTGAAGAGAAGTACCGGCAAGAGCTTCCCCGAAGATCCCTGGGAGCAGTTGTGGGGTGCCGTCGGCGCTGTTTTTGGCAGCTGGATGAACGATCGCGCGATTACCTATCGTCGCCTCTATAATATCCCCGCCGATTGGGGAACCGCTGTGAACGTGCAGGCGATGGTTTATGGAAACCTAGGCGACGATTGCGCAACTGGCGTCGCCTTCACCCGCGATCCAGGCAACGGCGAGAAGGCGTTTTACGGAGAATTCCTCGTGAACGCGCAGGGCGAAGATGTCGTCGCGGGAACGCGGACGCCGCAAAAGGCGACCATCGTGGCCTCGCGTATTGTGGCCAAGGCCAGCGGCATGACCGAAGCGAAGCGAAAAAAGACCATGCCTTCGCTCGAAGAAGTGATGCCGAAGGCCTACCGCGAACTGCGCAAGATCTCGACGACCCTGGAGAAGCATTACCGGGATATGCAGGACATCGAGTTCACGATCGAGCGCAATCGCCTCTTCATGCTGCAGACGCGTAACGGAAAGCGGACGGCTGCGGCTGCTCTCAAGATCGCCTGCGATATGGTCAAGGAGAAGCTGATCGACACCAACACCGCCGTGATGCGAGTCGATCCTTCGGCACTGGACTCCCTGCTCCATCCTCAGGTCGACCCCAAGGCGGCCAAGGATGTGCTCGCCAAGGGACTTCCGGCGTCGCCCGGTGCGGCCGCCGGAGAAATCGTCTTCAATGCGGACGATGCGGCCAATGCTGGCAAGGACGGTCGAAAGACCATTCTGGTTCGGGTCGAGACATCCCCCGAAGATATTCATGGCATGCACGCGGCCGAAGGCATTCTCACGGCTCGTGGTGGCGCGACTTCGCACGCTGCTGTCGTGGGCCGGGGCATGGGCAAGCCGTGCGTGGTCGGATGTGCTGCTCTGCGGATCGACTATAATGCGCAGACGGTCACCGTCGGTGACCGGGTGCTGCGCGCAGGCGATGCGATGAGTCTCGATGGCGCGACCGGGGAAATTTTCGTTGGCTTGGTGCCGACGGTGGAGCCGGAACTGTCCGGAGATTTCGGCAAGTTGATGAAGTGGGCGGACAAGGCTCGCACCATGAAGGTGCGCGCGAACGCAGACTCGCCACATGACGCCACGGTGGCTCGCGAATTCGGAGCCGAAGGAATCGGCCTCTGCCGCACCGAGCATATGTTCTTTGATGGTGACCGTATTGATGCGGTCCGCGAGATGATTCTTGCCGAAGATGAGTCCGGTCGCCGCAAGGCTCTGGCGAAAATCCTGCCGATGCAGAAGCAGGACTTTGTCGGCATCTTCAAGGCGATGGCTGGGTTGCCGGTTACCGTGCGTCTCCTCGATCCTCCCCTCCACGAGTTCCTGCCCCATACGGACAAGGAGATCACGGATCTGGCGCATAAAATTGGCGTCAAGCCCAAGCTTCTCAAGGAGAAGCGCGACAGCTTGCACGAGCTCAACCCGATGCTCGGTCATCGTGGCTGTCGACTCGGGGTCACGTTCCCCGAAATCTACGAGATTCAGGTTCGGGCCATTATGGAAGCCGCCTGTGAGCTTTCTCGAAAGAAGGTCAAAGTCATTCCGGAGATCATGATTCCTCTGGTGGGCGTGGACAAGGAGTTGGAGCGCCTGCGCGAACTGGCTGTTCAGGTCGCCGAAGCGGTGAAGAAAGAATACCGCGCACGGGTCTCCTATAGTGTCGGTACAATGATCGAGGTGCCTCGCGCTGCAATTACCGCAGACGAGGTGGCCGAGCATGCGGACTTCTATTCGTTCGGCACCAACGATTTGACCCAGATGACGATGGGGCTGTCTCGCGATGATGCGGGTAAATTCCTTCCCTATTATGTCGAGCATGGTGTTCTGGAAACCGATCCCTTTGTGTCACTCGACCAGACGGGCGTTGGATTCCTCGTGGATCATGCCGTCCGCGCAGCGCGAAAGGTCAAGAAGGATCTGAAGTGCGGCATCTGTGGTGAACATGGTGGCGATCCCTCCTCGGTGATCTTCTGCCACAAGGTTGGCCTGGATTACGTTTCCTGCTCTCCGTTCCGAGTGCCGGTCGCTCGGCTTGCGGCCGCGCACGCGGCTCTGGGCGCCTGAGCGATTCAGCTCCGCCGGATCAAAGGTACAAGAAATCCCGATCGGCTCCGTGCCGGTCGGGATTTCTTGTTGGGGCCTCCGAGCGAAAATAACATTGAATATCTGGCCCCGGGGAGACGCTTCGGTGGAAACAATTCTCAACCCGGGTAGACTCGGGGGATGGCAGCCATCCAAGTTCCGATCGACGGTGCGACACGAATCGTGGGCATCATCGGAGATCCTGTCGAACATTCACGATCGCCCGCCATGCATAACGCGGCGTTTCGCGCGCTGGGAATTCCATGGGCCTATATTCCCTTCCCGGTGTACGGACGGAATGTCGGTGCGGCTGTGCGTGGTGTGCGGGCTCTCGGGATTACCGGGATCAACGTCACCATTCCTCACAAGGAAGCGGTTCTCCGTCATCTCGATGAGTTGACCGAGACCGCGCGGGCTTGTCGAGCGGTAAATACGATCATCAATCGGCGCGGCACGCTGGTGGGCGACAATACGGATGCACCCGGTCTGACACGTGATTGGTCCGAAATTGGTTTGTCCGAAAAAGTCGACCTTGGGGTGGTCCTGGGTGCAGGAGGCGCTGCTCGTGCGGCTGCTGTGGCCCTGAGCAAACGGGCAAGGCGGATTGTCATCGCGGCGCGGCGTTCTCCTCGCGCTCGCGCTCTGGCGCGAGACATGAATCGGATTTCTCACGTTCCCGTCACAGGCGTGCAGCTCAGCGAACTGGCGCCGGAGCACCCCGCGTCAGCCGACCATCTGGGCGGCGCGGCGATTGTGGTCAACGCGACTTCCGTCGGGATGAACGGCGAAGATTTCTTCCCGCTGGATATTGCCGCGACGCCGCGAGATTGTCGTTTCTACGATCTGATCTACACCGCGAACCGGACGCCCTTTCTGGCGATGGCAGCGTCAAGCCGTCGGCCCGTCTTCAACGGTTTGGGGATGCTCCTCCATCAGGGTGCGCTTGCTTTCGGGGGATGGACAGGTCAG
>DLYX01000401.1:0-9970 GCA_003447545.1 Deltaproteobacteria bacterium
CCGCGGCCATCAAAATGAGCGGCCCAGTACATTGTGGCATCACGAATGAATGAGTCGCCTTCTGCACCAAGGCTGCTCTCCCAGGAGTGGCCGAACCCGATGGTATGCCCGAGTTCATGGGTCAGAACTTCGGCCACGTTGCTTTCGTTCCAAAAGGAGCAATTACCCCAGCCGTCGGCGAGGACAATCGAACCCGAAACTACCTCATGATAGCGCGAGTCCTGATAGGGCTTTGCCTTCATGCAAAAACCGCCGATCGCCAGCGTACCCCCACCGCAGTTCCGCGGGTTGGCGATCTGGTTTTTCGGATCATTGAACGAAACGTTGATGAAACCGTCGTTGCAGCTCCAGCCGTCTCCCTTGCGCTCGCCGGCGTATACCAGATCCAGAGAAGATCCGTCGCGGTTATCCCAGGCACTAGCCGCGGCCTGCACCATTTTATTGGAGACTGCCTTGCCCAGCCGGGCATCGCCCGTGAGCGCACCCCACACCTGAACCGGACCGCCAAACCAGCGGGAGCCGGGGTCGGCAAGAAGGTTGAACTGGCGATTCTCCTGCACCTGCCCGAACGCGGCCGGTGCATCCGTGCTCATCGCAGCGATCGAACGACCCCCCAGTCGTCGATGGCCCTTCTGAACGCCCGCACGATCCATTTCACCTCGGAATTTGCGAATCCGGACTTTCTCGCGACGCCCCCCCGAGCGTGAACGTGAAAAGCTGATCTCGCCATCATCAGCGATGGTGGCACTCGATTTTCCCAAACCCATATGAAGGGTTCGCACCTGGCCGTCTTCGGTCTGCGCCAAATGGGTCAGCACGATCTCGTCGACGCGATATTCGGCAGCACCGAAGACCCACTGCTGGTCTTCGCCAACCTGTCCGCCCACTTCGCGAACCAGAATTCGCTCGCCCGCAACCGCACCCTTGTAACCTTCGATGACCAGCAACTCGATTTCCGTATCGATCGAAGATCCATCGAAAGAAGCGACACTCCGAATCGAGTCGACTCGCGCCAGAACGATGGCATCCGCCTCGATCAAAAGCTCCTCAGGCTCGGGAACGATCCACGTCGTCGCCTCCGCCGGCCTCACGCCACCCACCACTAATGCCACAAAGGCCAGAACTATCCGTAAGAAATACATCCTCAATTTTCCCTCCCTGGGCAGAAGGTCATTGCAAAGCGGATGCCATATCGTAAAATATTGATTTAACTTGGTTTTATATAAAATCGGGCGGTAAATTCGCTATTTCTACAACGGGACAATAACGCACATCGTCAAAATATTGCCGATACGTCTCGGCGAGCGTAAGGCCCCACCCCCAACCCCGTGTTTGGCATTTGCCACCACACTGGCGTATCCCGCCATCATGGCGATCGAACTGGCCTGCCTCGGTACGGCAGATGCACTGGGCTCCGGGGGACGGCATTGTGCCGGCTACCGCGTCCGAACCAAAGAAACCCAGATCCTGCTCGAAGCTGGCCCCAGCATTCTGACGCAACTCAAATCTCGACAGCAGGAAATGGCCGCCCTCGACGGTGTCGCTCTCAGCCACCTGCACGGAGACCATTTCGCAGGCCTCCCCTTTCTGCTGCTTGAGTACGAACATCAAACTAAACGAGATCGTCCCTTTGTCGTCATCGGGCCGCCGGGTACCGAGAGTCGCGTGCGGCGGCTTCTCGATACCCTCTACTGGGAGAGTCGGGGCCGCACTTTCTCCTTCCCGCTGCAATTCATCGAAATGGTGGAGGGAAGCCAAACCGAGATTGGCGGGTTTCACCTCTCGGGTTTCGAGGTCCCGCACCAGGAAACGGAGATCTCTCTGGGCTACCGTCTCCGTGCCGACGGCCAGCAGCTGGTCTTCTCGGGGGACACCCCCTGGACCGATCGTCTGCTGCGGGAAAGCGAAAACGCAGACCTTTTCCTGTGCGAGTGCACAGACCTCCACGAATCCAGCGGACGACATATTCGCTACGCCGATATCGAGAACAATCGTAAATCTTTTTCGTGCGGCGAAATCCTGCTCACCCACCTCGGCCCCGAAGTGCAGGCCCGAGTGGATGAAATCCCCGAACCGACAGCGCACGACTCCCTGGTCGTGCGGCTCGGGGACCCGATGTTGCGCTAAAGAAGGTGGCCGCGCCCCCTTGCCAGAAACGCATCTCTGAGGTCGCGATAGGCTGCGTCGTCAAACACCCGATAGAAAGATTCTCCGCGGACTTTATGGAAGATCGGATCAGCCACCCTCTGCGGTGAAAAGCCCTGCGTCCGCAGTTCTCGTTTGAGAATTTTATGAGTCGCCGTTTGTGGAATCCGAGTCGCAATGCGCACGAAGGTTGGCCACCATTTGGGCGAACAATCCTCCTCAGACTCGAGAAAATCGGCAAATACCTGACCGTCGAAGATCGCCTCTTCTGCCAGCACTACCGTTGCCATGACCCGATCACCTGCGTCCCGATCGGGCACGGCATAAACGGCGCAAAGGTAGATATCCGGATGCCGCTGCAGGATATCTTCAATCGGGCGAGCGAGAAAATTCTCGCCGTCCACGCGAATCCAGGAGATATCGCGACCGGTAAAATATAGAAATCCGTCAGCGTCCTGAAACCCGAAGTCCCCGGACCAATACATGCCGCCGCGGGTCCTCTCCGCGGTGGCCTCGGGGTTTCGATAATATCCTTCGAATTTCCCGAACCCGGCGGTATTCACAATTTCGCCAATCGCCTCGTCGGGGTTCTGCACCCGGCCATGCGCATCGAGAATCCCCGGGGGCCTGCGGGCACCCTCGGGCGAGAGAATATGGACCTCCGGTGGCGGTCGGCCCACGCTGTTGGCGGGGTCTGTCGGCGCGCGCGCAAACCCGAATCCACCTTCGGTCGCCCCGAAGCCATCGATAATCCGACAGCCGAATCGTTCGCTGAACTCGTCAAGAATGCGGGACGATCCCTCGTTTCCATACGCAATCCGCAAGGGATTCTCCCGATCGTCGGAGGACCTGCGCGTCGTCAGGATAAAGCTGAGTGGTTTGCCGGTATAGTTAAAATAGGTGACTCCGTAGCGGCGGATATCGCTCAGCCATCGGGAACGACTGAACCGACGAATCAACCCGAGAGAGGCCCCCTGCAACAACGCGGGCATGAATCCACATTGCTGAGAATTGGCGTGAAAGAGTGGCATCGCCAGATAGCCGCATCCCTCCCGATCGACCTCCATCAAGGCCCCGATCTTCTCTCCCGTGGAAAGCATCCGGCTCTGGCTGATCTGCACACCCTTGGGCGCGCCAGTCGTGCCGCTCGTGAAAACCAGAATATAGGGGGCGTCGGGATCGACCGAAGGTCCGCTCAGATCCACGCCGGTCACCGACGTGAGTGCCTCGCTGAAGTCCTCTCCGAACTCCGCCCCCGGCGAGACATCCCCCAATGCATGCGCACGGGTGATCCAGGTGCGCTCCCGAGACAGATCCAGTTCGCTCCAGATCGGCCGCAGAAGATCATGGTGCGCCGGTGCCGTTAGCAGGAATTGGCAATCCGTATGCAGAATATCACGGAGCAGAGAAGCCCCGCGCTGGATCGGGTTGATCCCCACCGCTGTCGCGCCAGCCAGAGCGCAGGCCCCAAAAGCAATCAGATATTCCGGGACATTTTCCAGTAGAATACCCAGATGGAACGGGCGGGTGGGATCACGACGCTCCTGCAGCAGAGCAGCCAGCCGCGCCGATGCTTCAGCAAACTCGGCGTGGGAGAGAGCGAAATCATCCAGGCGGAGAAACGGCTTGTCTGCAATCTCCGGGTCGACAGCGTTGCGGCGAATACAATCGGCTACCGAGACAATTCCATCCAGCGACGGGAGGGGTGCCATGGCGCAAACGTCCCACTGACACCCCTACCAATGCAAACGAATCGACTTCAGGAGCCCTTATTCTCAAAGGCGCCGATATCACAGCGGGGCACATCGCCTCGCACGGCCTGCGGCCGGCGCACACCTCTTTGGTCAGCGATCAGGCAAGAACCCTCGGGGCCACCCGGCTTCGCGGGGCTACCGGCATCGATTGCTGCGCTGCCCGCACCCAAAGCCTGAGTGCGATTCTGGCCGTCGTTCAGAGCCAATTTGCCCAATTCCGCAGAGACCGCACTCAGGTTTCCTGTCGTATTGCCGCGGATCTGGCAGCCTGCGGGATTCTCGATCAGATTGAAACCACCCGACTGGATTTGCCCCGAACAATCCGTGGGCTTGCTCTCGGTCTCGTTGCGCGCGACCAAGGTGTTCGCGATCGCCAGCGTCGCTCCTTTTTCCGCAGCCAGCCCGCCACCCTGATTGTCGCCGACCGTCACGTTGTTCAGGGAGACCTTGCCCGGAGCGCGGGCCAAAATCCCGCCGGCGCTCGATGCCTTGTTCTCCGACACTGTCAGATTATGCCCGGACAGCTCTCCGGAGCTGCGCAGCCCGCCGCCTTCCGCCCCCGCCGTATTTTCGGTAATTTCCACGTCAAGCAACTTTGCGCTGCTCTCGATATTATCCAGCCCACCGGCAGCCTGCATTGCCTGGTTCCCTCGAATCGTCGAGATGGTAACCTCGAGCGTGCCGCTGTTGGAGATTCCGCCACCGGAATCCGCGAGGGATTGGTTGCCCAAAATTTCGCCATTCATGATCTTCAAAGTGCTGGCCTCGTCATTGAAGAAGGCTCCGCCCTTGCCGTCCGAGGAGTTTTTCAGCGCGACGACCGAGTTGAGCGATGCGGTGCCACCATTGGTGTTGAACAGAGCCGCCCCACGCCCGCTTTTGGGAACAAGCGGATCACCCACCGCTCGATTCTGCAGGAAGAGCACGTTGGAGACGGTCAAGTTGCCACGATTGAGAAGCGCCGCACCATCGCCTCCCTGCACTTGAGCTTCCCGCAGAGTGAGACCCGAGATCGTCACCGTTGCCTTGTTGCCGACCTCGAAAAGTCGATGCTTTCCATCGCCGTTCACCACAGTCGTCCGCAAACCGGCTCCGGCAACGGTAGTCACACCGCCCAGCAGGAGCACCCCGCTCTGACCGAAATTCGCTCCTTCATCGGCACTCGTCAGCGTATAGGTGCCCTCCGGCAGGTTGATGGTGGAGGACCTCGAAGAAGCATTCGCTTCTTCGACAGCCGCACGCAAGGTGCAACCGCCGGCCTTGGAGGCGCAAATGCCATCGCCGAGAGTCGCATCGGGAGAATCTACCTGGGAGTCGACGTTGAACGTCGCGGCACCAGCGGCAGAAGTCATCATCAGAACAATAACCATCACGAATCCGGGTAAAAGACGCATTTTTTCTCCTCCAAGGTCCAAGAGCATAGTGCATCCGTATCCAACGGCCGCTCACGCGTAAAGGGAGCCCCTTGCCCTTGACCGTCAAGATTCCAACACCGACAAACAAATATGGTCGAATATCTGCCCTCCAGCGAGGTCACGGCTGCCACGCCTCGCCCGCAAAACCACCCGATGCGTCAGATCACCCGTGACGTCGCCTTTGATGCCCCCACCTGGACGCCCGAAAGGCGTCGGAAAGTCGAAAAACTATTCGATGAACTGGCCCCCGAGTGGCACCTGAAACACGCAGATGATCGCCTCTTGCCGCTTCGCGACGCGCTGGAGCGCGGCGATATCCATCCCGGAAACTGTCTGGAACTGGGCTGCGGCACCGGGCCCGCGACCCCGATTCTGGAAGAATCCTTCACGCGGGTCGTCGCGGTCGACCTCTCCTTCGAGATGCTGCGACGCCTGAACACCCCGAGTGCTGCGCGGGTACGCGCTGATGCTTGCTGCCTGCCCTTCCCGCCGGATTCGGTCGACTCGATCGTCCTGCTCAATATGTTGCTCTTTCCCGCCGAGGTCGCGCGCGTCCTCAAGCCGGAGGGCACGGTGGTCTGGGTCAACTCGCGCGCCGAGAACACCCCCATCCACCTCAGCCCCGAAGATTTCGTGGCCGCGCTGCCCGGAGACTGGACCGCGAGGGCTTCGCGCTCCGGTGAGGGTCTATGGGCGGTTGCCCGTCGCGGCCGGAGCACCAGCTGACAGATCGATTACTCCGGCAGCGGCCACGGCCGATTGGCCGCGTATCCAGTCGCGAAAGCCTCGACACGCCCTGCATCATCGAGCAAAACGAATGTCGGCGTGCCACTGATGCCGAAAGCGAGCGTTGCCTGGCGCAGGGGGTCTCTGGCGATAATCGCGGGGTAGCCTCCGTCAACCTCGGTAAAAAAGGAATCGAGACGTTCGGCAGACTCATCCGTAATCGCCACAATGGGGATCCCGGTGCGCTCCGACCAGGCCATCAACTCCGGCAACGCCGCCTTGCAGGGGGCACACCAGGTGGCCCAGAAAAACAGGAGGTGCTTGCCCGCGCCGGACCAGACTTCCGGCAAATCGCCCCGGTAGGGCTCCAGCGAAAACGACGGAGCCGCCCCCCCGACGACAGGCGGTTGCGGGAGGGAGGGAAAGGCGCCGGGATGCTCACCCGGTACGAGAAGAATTTCGATTGGTTCGCCGTCGCGAAGGACGGACAATCGCCGCTCCACGCCAGCCATCTGAAACATCGTCCACTCGCGAATCTGGCGCGGCTCCTCAAAAGGCTTCCCGGGCGGACCGAGGATCAGATCTCCGACCACCAGGCCCGCCGCACCCGCGGGCGATTCGGGATAGACGTGCCGAACCTGCACGGTCCCGGCCGGCAAATCGAACCGCTCTTTTGTGGCTTTCTCGGCCGGTCGGAATTGAATCCCCATCCACGCTGGGAGGACTCTGCGTGCCCTCTCGATATCCCCCTCGTAGGAGGGGTAAGCCTTGCGCTCGGGTATCGCTCGCAGGTCTCCAACAGGAATCGGCAGGGCGAAATCTTCACAGGCAAGCAAAGAGGCAAACTCGGCCTTCTCGGCTTTCGTGCCGTAGCGAGCCAGGTACTCTTGCGCGGCCACCCGAACGAGAAGAGCTTCGAACCGCAGTAACACGGCCTCCCGGACGGCCATCCGGCTGGCAATATTTCGCGCAATTCGCGACCGCGACGCCAGCGAGCTCATACGTCGATTGGACCCTGCTGTTTTTAACCAGCCGGGGAATACGGCATTGAAATCCGCCCGGAGCGCTCGGCGGTCGGCTCGCTTGAGAGACTTTCCGGATTCCAGACGGGCGTAGATGTCCGGGTGCTCCAGACCGAACCGTTGCAGGAGGGCTCGTTCCGCGTCCTCGCGTGCCTCGTCCCATGCCTCGGAATGCTTGCTCAAGCGCCCACTGACAACGGGCAGAACCTCCATACGCTCGCGAAGCTCCGCCAGCGATCGGGGACTCGCCACCCCGAAGGATACGCCGACTCGGTCCAACTCACGAATCAAGGGCTCGTAAGCCACCGGATTTTGCCATGCCTGCGCCAGAAGCTCATCGACCAAAACGATTTCGTCCTGGCCTCGCGCCATCGCCGCTTCTTGCAGCAGGGTTCCGTAGCGCACATCCGAGGTCCGCAAGGGAACATCCGGGGTACGGTCGGTTTCGAGAACCAGATCGTGAGTTTGGGGGAATCGCAATCCCGCGCGCAAACCTTCGAGAAAGCGCATCGAATGGCCGACACCCGCATCGCCGCGATGCTCGGGGTAGCATCCGTATGCAAGACGGTCGGCCGTCGTCGAAAAGTAGCCGCAAGTTTCCGAGCCCGGGCCACGAGAGATATCGATAAAGGCAAAGCCGCCCGAAAAACATTGCGACATCACCATAACCACCCGGATATCTGGCGGAAGCTCCGCCAGCATCAACTCGAGGTCGGTGACGGAAAGGCTCTCGCCCCATAACGAGATCCGGTTGGAACGTGGACCATCGTCCCCGTCGGTTCCGTGGTCGGTGACGTAGAGGAAAAGCGTGGAGCCCGGAGGGAAGCGACTGGCATCTTCTCTGAAATAGGATGACAGTCCGGCTTTGGTTGCCGGGCGAAGGACATACCCGGGAATTTTCGTATTCCGGTAGCGAATCGGATTGCGGCGAAAGAGGCCGTGGGTTGGGCCGACCACCAAACTCGGACCTCGCGTCGCCAGATCCCGGCTTGGATCTTCGCCATCGCTGGAAAAAATTGTGATGTCCCCTGGAGGCACTCCCGAGGTCTCCAGCACCGCCAACACCCCTTTGAGATGTTGGAGATGAGAGGCGTAGTTGATGGATTTGCTCCCGCCTCCGTTCAGAAGCAAGGCATGAGTTCGAGCAACACCAACGGGTTCAGCCGATCGACCCGAGCCGAAGATCAGGGGAAAGCCGCATCCGGAAGCCAGCACCATGAGGGCCAACCAGAAAACAGGGCTCCCGAAAGATATCCTGCCGGTCGGGTTTTTATCCTGACAACGCCCCACAGGAAAAGTCTACGCTCTTCGAGTGACGGCAGCCAACGACTTTTACGACAAACAGGCCGGTCTCAGCGCGCACGATCCGAAAAGCAGCCGTTGATTTCCTTGACCACCTGGAAGGCCTCAGCGTAGGCCACGTGAATCTGATAGCCGCGATAAGCACAGCGACCCTTCACCCCTTCCACCCAGAGATCCCCATGCACTTTCACCTGCGACGCATGCGCCAATACGCTGTCGGACTTCTGATCGATCGTATCGGAGATATCGACATAGGACTGGGGATTGAAGCCTCCCGGCACGATGCCGCCCGGGATCGTCTGCTCGTACATATAGAGCGAGCATTGATTCTTCCGGCAGGCCGATATGACCCCCCGGGACAGATTGTTGTGGTCCTGATGGGAGTCCTGATCCCATTGGGTGTAGATCATGTCGGGACGAACATCTTTCAAAATGGCATCAATCTGACCGACAAGAGCCCGATTGTACTCGAACTCCTCGGACTCGATATCCAGGAAACGCAGTTCCCCGCCAAGCACATCGGCCCCGGCCCGCGCTTCCTCACGCCGGACGTCGTTCATCGAGGGCACCGTGCCGACAACCATGGCTACGGAATCGCCAAAGTTGGCGTGCTTGGCGATCGTGCCGCCCATGCCGACTTCCATGTCGTCAGGGTGTGCACCAAATACCAGGATCCTCATCTGAACCTCCTCATGAAAAATGTACGCCGTCGCCGACCGCGTATCTAGCGGAGATCCGGAGCATGCGAAATCACCAAAATCGAACTCGCCACTCGTTTCATCGGCTAGATTGCCGAAAACGATAGGAATCTTCTCATTTTTAGTCCCGCAACCGACTTAAGCCAAGAAGTTGTCGGACACGGGCAAAGCAGAGTGGCAGCAGAAAAACGGCGGCCATCACCAGAGAAATCCATAAAAACTGTGCGGAGAAACCCTCGATCAGGGTGGATCCGAACAAGGAATACAGGAAGGAGCGCACGACGCCGCCCGCCAGAACCGCCGCGGCAAATGGCAAAAAGCCCATCGTCGTCAGTCCCGAAGCCCAAAAAACCGCCGTCATCGGGCCCCCGGGATAAGCCATGACGACCAGAACCAGAAAGGGACCCAGAGCCTCAACGCGGGCCTCCATCTCGGGGTAGCGTTCCTTTATTTTTCGGCGCATACGCTCTCCGCCCAAACCACGACCCAGCGCGAAGGTGACAATTCCGGAGAAAAACAATCCCACGGCACCGAGGATTGTGCCCCAAAAGACGCCAAAACCAAGCCCCCCCACGGTGAGCAATACCAGCGACGGAAGCAGCAGAAATTGTCGGAAGGTCAGGACCGTTACGAATAGCAGGGGAGCCCAGCGGCCCCAGCTCTGAATCCACACCCGCAAGCCATCCAGGGAAAGGTCGAACGAGGCTTGCAGGTGGACCCAGTAACCGAGCGCAAAAGCCAGAGCCAGCAGGACCCAGACGGCCCATGGCGCCAGCCGAATTTGCCGAGTGGTGGACACGCCAGCACAGTACCCGTCCGCGCCTCGATTTCCATCCGCCGACCGCGAAGAATTCTGCTTGAAAACAGCTTCGCTCCTCGCAAGAATCAATCACAGGCTGGTAGGAAGG
>DLYX01000401.1:10256-15391 GCA_003447545.1 Deltaproteobacteria bacterium
TTCGCTCCTCGCAAGAATCCATCACAGGCTGGTAGGAAGGGTTCGCAACATGGATGAATGGCCAAAGCGTGCGTTTGCACTCGTAAACAGTTGGGGAAAGCCCGTCTTCGGACTCGTGTTTTGGGGCAGCGTCGGCGGTGCGTTCCTTCAGGAGGCCTTTCCCGACCTGAAACCGATGACCGCGCAGGCCATCGGAGGCTCGCTTGGTCTTGCCGCCGGATTGATCGCGCGGCATCGACAGGGATGGCTATGAACTCGTCGGATCTCGACGTCACCATCGCGGCCGAGAGGCGGATCGCGCGACAATTCATCGGCCGCTTCCAGTGGGAGATGGTTCTGATCGGACTGGGGCAGTTCACCTTATGGCTGGCGGTCTTCGTCGCCGGAATTCAAGGTGCACTACCTCTCTGGGCCGGATTCCCGATCGCTCTGGTCTGCTGCTGCTTTGCCTACCTGCCTTCGCACGAGGCCCAGCATGGAAACATCGCGGGCAAGAACGAAAGGCTGAAATGGCTGAATGAATTGGTGGGACACGTCAGTCTGAGCAACCTGTGCTATCCCTACCGCTTCGCGCAGGCCACTCATATGCGGCATCATGCCTTCACCAATGATCCCGATCGCGACACGGACTATCACTACTCCGGTCCGCATTTGTGGCATGCCGCACGCGGGGTCCATCGCGACCCGCCGCCAGAGATCCTCGAGCTCCATATGAACGAGGATCCTGTGTTTGCTCAGGACCTCGCCGCCTCCCTTCCGGTCAAGAAATTATTCTCACTGCTCATGCTGATCTGCGCGGTGGCCTGGCCACTGCCAACATTTTTTCTGTGGTGGCTGCCGTCCAGAATTGCACTGAGCTACACGACTGTCTTTTTCGCCTGGATCCCGCATCACCCGGCAGACCAACAGGAGCGCTATCAGCTGGCTCGCTTCTGGCGGCTCCCGATGGTCCCGCGCTTCGCCGTGCAGTCCATGACGCACCATGCAATTCACCACCTCTACCCGCGCATTCCACATTGGAGCCAGCCGCAGGCACTCAAGGCTTTGCGGCCTTTCATTGAAGCACATGAAATGCGCGGCGCGGAGATCCTGCAGGACTACCGTTAGCTCCTGCCAGGCGGGCAACGACCGCTAGAGAATGCCTGAATCTTTCAGGGCAGAAATTTCTTCCTCGCCCAAACCGAGAAGGTCGCCATAGACCTCGGCATTGTGTTGACCCAACTCCGGCGCCGGGCCGGCAACCTTGCCGGGCGTACGGCTCATCCGTGGATAAACACCCTGCATCCGAATGCGGCCGGCTACCGGGTCTTCGACTTCCGCCAGATCACCGCGCGCGGCGATATGCGGATCCTGCGCAATATCCTCTGCTGTAAAGGCCCGCGCAAAAGGAACGTCGCCAGCAACTGCCAACGATTCGATCTCGGCCGCGGTATGGGTACGACACCATTCCGCGACAACCCTGTTGATCGCATCCGTGTTCTCTACTCGTGCGCGAGCGGTGGCAAAACGCGAGTCGGTCAGAAGGTCCTCGCGGTCGATCAACTTCGCGAGTCGGGGGAAAAGACCATCGCCTGCCGCAACCAGACTGATGTAGACCCCGTCGAGCGTCTGCCAATTATCCAGCGGGGCCGAATTGGGCACCCGATTCCCGTAGCGTCCACGAACCACACCCAATCGATCATGCGCGGCAATTGTATGCTCGAGAATCCGCAACACCGATCCGTAGAGCGATAGATCAATTGTCTGTCCCTTGCCGCTGGCCCGGTCTCGCTCGAACAGGGCAACCAGAATCGAGAAGGCGTTGAAAACGCCGGTGAGATAATCCGAAAGTACGATCCCGGGACGAACTGGCGGCCGGTCGGCCTCACCCGTCAAATGCAAAAGACCACCCATCGCAATCCCGTTCCGATCCAGGCCTGGCCGATCGCGATAGGGACCGGTTTGCCCGTATACGCTGACCCGCGAAAGAATCAGACCTGGATGAATTTTATCCAGCACGTCCGGACCGATATTCCACTTCTCCAAGGTGCCGGGGCGGAAATTCTCGACAACCACATCAAAATGAGGGACCAGGCGACGAAAAAGTTCCTGGCCTTCCGCCTGACGCAGGTCCAGCGTGATCGACTTGCGCCCACGGCCCTCGACTGCCCACCAGAGCGAGTAATCCTCGGAAAACGGGCCGATCGCGCGCATGAAATCTCCACCACGAGGATTTTCAATCTTGACGACCTCGGCCCCGAAATCTGCCAGAAGGCCGGCCGCAAACGGGGCTGCGATACGGGTTCCGATATCGAGGACACGGAGCCCGGCCAGTGGGCCCGTGCCCTTGCTCATCGGGGCATGCCCAACGCCCGCTGGGCGATGATATTCCGCTGGATCTCGCTGGTACCAGCAAAGATCGAGGCCGCGCGATAGTACATCCAGGACCTCAATAAACGGCCCTGCGCCACCGCGTGCGGCCCCCCGTCCAGCAGGCCTGCGGGACCCAATAATTCCATCATGGTCTCGTGCATGCGTTGACTCATCTCGCTCCAATACAACTTGATAAAGGAAGACTCGGGCCCCAACTCCTCGCCTCGCGTCAGCCGCGTGAGGGTCCGCCAGTTGTTGAATTTAGCGATCTCGACCTCGATTTTCGCCTGCGCCAACTTCTGTCGCATCTGCGCGTCCACGCCCCGCTCCGCGGCAAGACGCAATAAATCATCCAGCAACATGCGATGAATCACCAACTGTCGCGGGGACGTTCCCCGCTCATGAGCCAGCGTGGTCTGTGCAATGCGCCAGCCTTCACCCGGCATCCCCACAAGGTTCTCGCGGGGCACACGCACTTGATCGAGGAAGACTTCGTTGAACTCGGTCGATCCGGTCATTTGGCGCAGCGGTCGCACTTCGATCCCCGGACTCCGCATCGGTACGATCAGGTACGAGATTCCGCGAGACTTCGATGCGGCAGGGTCCGAGCGCCCGAGCAAGATGCCGTAATCCGCGTATTGGGCCCAACTGGTCCAGACTTTCTGACCGCTCACCACGAATGCATCCCCGTCTTCTTCGATGCGAGTCGTCAGTCCCGTCAGATCCGACCCCGCGCCCGGCTCCGAGAATAATTGGCACCAGATATCTTCAGCGGTAAGGATTCGGCGGAGGTACTGCTCTCGTTGCCGATCGGTTCCGTGGGCCATCAAGGAAGGGCCGACCAGATTGACCCCGATGCGGTTGATCACTTCCGGCGCGCGCGCCGCGGCCATCTCCTCCTGGAAAATATAGTTCTCCTCGGCGGTCGCCCCGCGACCGCCATGCGACTCGGGCCAGTGGACGCCCACCCATCGCTCGCGCGCCAGACGCCCCTGCCATTCCCGCAGGAAGGAAAATTCCTCGGCCAGAGAAACCGGTTCAGGCCAACTGTCGGTACCAAACCCGGCCGGGATATTATCCCGAAGCCAGGACCGCAATTCACCCCGAAATGCCTCTGCAGCCTCCGAAAAACGCATCTCCATCGCCTTCGGCTTCTATCGCGGATCTTGCGAAATTGCATACCCCGCATTCGCTGGGCCTTTTGCGCTGAGAAAAGTTGTGGCAGCTCCGCAGAAGCACGTCCGCCCGTGCAAAATCGGGGCTATGTAGCGATTTTTAAACTTCCCTCCCAAACCCTGAAATGACACACTTAAGTCTTGTTGTTCGACGCATTTTCCGCTCGAGGGAATCTTGAGCCGGCGAGTCGGCGTTCTCATATCTCCCATGTCATCGATTCGAAATCTCCGCGCGACTGAGTGCCTCTGGTTCGTCGCATTGGTTTGCTTGTGGGTCGGCTCGATCTCGACACCCTCTTCCGCGGCCTACCTTGTCGGCATCCGCGTCGAGCCGAATAATATTGTCCTCGAACCGGATCAGGAATACGCCTATCGGGCCTTCGCAGAATATTCGGACAATACCTCTGTCGAAATCACTTCGTTCGCCACGTGGACCACTTCGAGATCTTCTGTTGCACGCATGAGCAACGAACCGGGGAGTGCCGGCACCGTCATCGCCCGAGGCCCCGGCGAGGTCAAAATTCAGGCGAAGTTCTACTACTTCGATGACAGCAACAGGGGCAGTGCCGACCTTCGGGTTGATGCCGGTCCCATCACCGGACTCCGCACCAAGCCCACCACAAAATCTCTCGAGGTCGGTCTTGCCGAGACTTTTACGGCACGACTCATGTACCAGAGCGGCTACGACGTCGATATCACCAGTCGCGTACAGTGGAGCAGCTCGGACCCGACGATCGCGTCGGTGACCATCAACGACGAGCAAGATGCAAGGGTCACCGCAAACCGGGTCGGTACTACCAATATTTCCGCTTACGATCCCGAAAGTGGCTTCCGCAACACCAACGGATTCACACGCGTCCGTGCGCGCGTGACGCATATCGACTTCGAGGAGTCCGAATACCTGCTCGGCCTCAATATGGAGTTACCGCTGCGCGTCTATGCATACCGTGATGACGGAACCCGAACGCAAATTACCGAGGATGTCGATTACCTGCTCAGCAGGGCCGGGATCGCGGTGGTTACCTCGGGGAATGAAAACCCCGGCGGTATTCGCCCCCTGCGCCAGGGAAGCGTGCAGGTAGATGCATTCGACCCGGAGCGCGGCCTCTATGCCAGTTCGAGTCTGGGGAAGACCACGATCCGCGTCTCGGGGACTCTGCAGAGAATTCTGGTCGACCCCCTGTCGGTGCGCATCGGAGATTCCCGTAACGCGCATGCCTACGGCCAACTGTCGACCGGGGAGCTTACGACTGATTTGCGTCGCGTCGTGACCTGGCAGTCCATGAATACATCGATTGCCACGATCAAGAATTCGGGCGGCAGTCCCGGCGAAATTACCGGACACAGCGCGGGAACAACCACCATCGTCGCCATCGATCCTGTCACGGGGATATCGTCGCCAGGCTTGAACAACCTCGAGGTTCGTCCCCCCACGGAGCCCCCCCAACCCATCATCCGGCTCCGCACAAAACCGACCACCAAATCTCTGGAGATCGGTCAGGAAGAACTCTTCACCGCTCGCGGCGTCTATGCGTCCGGCAGTGATACGGACATCAGCGATCGCGTCCGCTGGAGCAGTTCGGATCCCCAGATCGCATCCGTCATCAG
>DLYX01000112.1 GCA_003447545.1 Deltaproteobacteria bacterium
GAAGGCTGAGCACGTCCCGTGGATCGGATGGTCTCCGGGGGCCTGCAGGGCAGTCCTGGACATCGCCGCAGAAGCCGGTGGGCGTTGCGGCTGTTCAGTCGCCGAGAACGGCGTCTGCGGGAGCGACATGTGCAGGGAACTCATCCGCGGAATGCCTGTGTGGGGTTCCTGGTAATCCATGTCGGCGCTCGCCAGCGCACCGGTGTGGATGCCCATCGAGAACCCCCGGAAC
The DNA here is from genome assembly GCA_003447545.1 of Deltaproteobacteria bacterium. Taxonomy (GTDB): domain Bacteria; phylum Desulfobacterota; class Binatia; order UBA12015; family UBA12015; genus UBA12015. Next base: position 233 of record DLYX01000112.1, read on the forward strand.
TACGGATCAGGAGGTCGGGAGTTCGACTCTCTCAGGGCGCGTTTGAGAAGCCTCAGCCTCGCGGGGGTTTTCTCGTTTCGCGGGCATCGTTCTGATGATTCCGAGCGAGCGGTCTTGTGGTCCCCAGATCATTTGACACTTCTCCCGGTCGATGAGACATCACTCGTCCAAATCGAACGGCTCTGGGTGTTGGTCAAGATGCGATCGCTCTGGGGCACAAATCTCGGATGGTCTTGCTATCCGACATAAGGAAAGGAACTACATTGTCACTTCGTTATTCTTGTACTCTTGTTTTTGGATTAATTTTGACGCTCACTCTCGGCTGCGGAAGCAGCGACTCCGGAGGAAATGGCCCCAACCCCGGCTCTGTCGAAGAGGCCCTTGCCATGAAGCTGGAAGCATTTCTTGATCGCGACATCGATGCGGATTCAATGTTTTATGCTGAAAATGCGGTCCTGAATTACTTCGACTTCTGCGGGCTGGAAAGCCAGACGATCGTTGGTCGGGAAAACATCAAGGAGTTCTACCGTGCGGACTGGGAGAATAGACCGACCAGTTCCGATTTTGTGAGGTATGAAGCTGTTATCGACGAAACAGCGAAGATGTACTACACGAGCTACTCGAATCAGGCAGAGGGAGTTGAGTCGGCAACCGTGACGTTCATCTACAACGACGACTTCTTGATCGAAGTGAATAATAAAGTCATCTGGAGTTCGGACTGCTAGAAGGTCCGCTCGAAAGTCTTCCTATGCCGAGGGCCTGAAAGCCTGCTTCGGGCTTACGGGTGCTCTCTGGGGTCGACTTTCGTTCTCGATTGCGCCAAATGAAGTCGGTGGCATCCCCACCGACTTCGACGGCGTGGCCTTTGAACGGGATCGCTCACCAAGTAGATTCCGATGGCCCAAGTCCGGGAATCTTTGCTAATTGACAGTTTTCCTTGACGATGCCCCGAGCTTGCGATGGCCAATAACCCCAGCCCCTAGAAGGAGATCCCTAAAATGTTCGGTATCAACGCACTTCGTCCCCTAGTTCTCTTTGCTGCGTCGGCGCTCATGGTCGGAGCCTGTGCGGACTCCGGTTCCAACTCGAACTCGAATGGGTTGCTGCCCGTTGCGCCGCCAGCAGTAGGCACCTATCCGGCCTCGGCAGGGGAGGCGCAGTCCTGGGTTGATAACCGGGATGACTTCATGATCCGGGCCCATGCGTGGGATGTTTGGGCGTCGATTACCGCCAGCGTCGGCGAGAGCGATACTCCGGTTTGGGAGACCTGGTACTCGGGGAACGAGATCTTCGTGAGTGACCCCGACAAGGGACGCCGCCTCTTTCCCGACTTTGAAAATCCTGTTCAGTTTTTTCACTCCGGGAAAGCACAGAGCTTGGCCGCCGGAAGTGTCACGTCCGTAAATCGGTATTCGCCAGCACTGGGCGATGCAATCTGGGCACGTGGTCTCAACAGCAGTGAGAGGCTCGATGCTATCAACGAAACCTTCAATGAACTCGATACGCCGGTCATTAACCGAGCGATATCGACCTCGGAAGGAATCGTGGATGCGGCTCTAATTGCACTGAAGCCCGTATTTCAGATCGTGGATCCGAACGAGCCGACTGCGATTCCCTATTGGGCCGGTAGCGCGCCCTCCGCAACGACCAATACCGCCAACCCGACTCCGGATACCTGGAAGCAATGTGTCGTAATCGACCCGTCTGAAAGTCTGCTGCCGGGCGAATTTGTCGAGATGCCCTGCAATGGCGTGACCGATCTTCTCGAGGTTGTTTCCTGGGAGAGCTTCTACTCCTTTCGCTTGACCAAGGAGCAGGCAAAAGACTTCGGCGAGAATGCCCAGAACCCCGGCGGGGACATCGGCAGCGACAACCAAAGCAGCCTGGATGCTCTCGAGGAAATGGTCAAGCCTGGCAACATGGTCCTCCTGGTGGCGATGCATGTCGCCACCAAGGAGATCGCGAACTGGGCTTGGCAAACTTTCTGGTGGGGCGGGCCAGCCGCCCTCTCTGTGGGATCGGACCTGCGTCCGGATGCAGTGAAGGGAGTCTGGCGAAATTACGATATGCGCGCGGCCTATTATATGGTCGAGTCTCCGGACGACCTCGAAAGCGCTCCTCATATTGCGTTTAATCCGTACCTTGAGACCGGTCTCTCCGGAACTTTCACTCGGGAAGATGGCATCGTAGTCGACTGGACCGGAGTTACCAGCAACTGCATGACGTGTCATAGCCTGGCTGGTTGGCAGAAAAATGAGGATCCCAATCAGAATTGTTTCAGTTTCGATAACGACAGCTGCGGCCCGCCGTATCGAAATAATGGGTTCATTGATCCAGCGAGTGATTACATCTTCGGTGGCTATACCAAGCTCGACTTCCTCTGGTCGCTGCAGGCGCGGCCGGAATAGAAACCTGGACGGCAGCTGGGAGAAGAGTCTTTTTTATACCCAGCTGTCGTCTCAGTCTCCGAGTGTGTTCCGGTAGTTCTCTTCCGGTAGCGCGATGAACTCGGGCTGTTCACCCGGGTTGATGAAGGGATGCGGGCGG
>DLYX01000342.1 GCA_003447545.1 Deltaproteobacteria bacterium
GATGTCCGCACGTCTGACCTGAGCGATCTCCTGGAGTGACCTTCCCAAAGAACTGTTCGGGTAGGCGGCGCCGTTTTGCGGGGCGTAGCCCTGAGCGCCGAGTTCGGTGAAGATCTCGTAGTTGGCCAGCGTTTCGCCGACGGTTGTCCCCAGCAAGTCCCCTCGGCCCACATACATCTCGTCGATGGCCTGGCGTACCAGCGTTCCGTCCGTGCCCCGACCCAGATCCAGAGAGGTCAGAGTGCTTGCGGCATAACTGGCTGCCTCACCGGCCAGAATCCTCGGCGTGGTATTTGTCACCGCAATCCCACGCAGGTCAGCGTCCCCACTGGTGCTTTGCAGGTGGCGGTTGAGCCATCCGTCGGGGCTGCCTTTGACCCCGGGCGTGCCGGTTTCCATGTAGTCTTGCGCGTCGAAATGCGAGCGTGTGGGGTCTGGCGAGCCGCAGGCATGGATGATCGCGAGCGACCGGTCCGACCAGGCGGGCATCAGCGACTCCATGGCGGGATGCAACCCGAAGAATCCGTCGAGGTTCAGGGCACCGTCGGCCTGCGAGGGCGCGCCAATGGCGATGTCGGGGCGCGTGCTGCCGTAGTTCGGATCGCCGAAAGGAACGACCATATTGAGACCATCGACGGCCCCGCGTTGGAACAGGCAGACCAGCAGGCGTTTGCCGGTCGGCGCGGCAGCGGCCTCACGCAGGAACAGGCGTGTGCCGAGTCCGGTGGCCACCATCCCGGCCATGCCATGGCGCAGGAAGCGACGACGGGTGAGAGTATTTTGCGAACGAGATCGTTTGTTTTTCATGTTCCTCTCCTTCACTGCAGTTGGAATTCCGGGCTGGCCAGAGCCAGCGCGGCGAGCAGGGTGGCCGAGGCGCCGTTTTCTCGGGCGCGCTGCAGGGCGGCACTGGTGTCGGGGTCCGGCCATCGTCCCGTCACGTAGAGGAGCAAGCCGTCGGTGCCGAACAAGGCGACCACATTGTCCCAGCCAAGCGGCAGCCAATCAATATTGGGGAGGTTGCCCGCCGCCACCGCGTAGGCCAACTCGAACCGCGAGACCATGCCGCCGGGGCTGAGGAATTCCTCGGCCCTCTCCGGCCAACCGGTGGGCGGCGAAGATTCCAGCAAGGGCTGGCCGAGATTGCCGACAGTGCGGAACAGCGGCGTGCCGACGCGCACATCGGCGCCGATGGCACGCAGCGAACTGGCAACCATCTCCAGAGGCGTCTTGACCTTGTTGTCGCGGTACTCGGGGTTGAAGAAATCCTGATCCCCGAGGATCGCGGCGACGACGATGGCCAGATTTCCATCGGTGGCCTGGTAGATCGCCGTCGCGCGATCCACGATCGCCTCGGGCGGGTCATCGGCCACAAATCGAGTCACCAATTTACGCGAGATAAACCGCGCGGTCTCGGGATGTCTCGCCAGCATTGTGAGAATGGCATCTCCTTCACTGCGTCCGCCCGACGGGATCGTGGTGCCCAGGACCTGTTTGTCGCCGGGGTCGTGGAGGCCCGGTACGAACTGGAACTCATAGGCGCCGGTCCGGCGCGGCGTGAACGTCCATCCGGTAAAGGCACGTGCGACTTCGACGATATCTTCCTGCGTATAGCCGCCATCCACGCCGACGGTATGCAACTCCAGCAACTCGCGGGCGTAGTTTTCGTTGATGCCGGAATTGCGGCCGCGGGTTCCGGGTGCGCTGCTGGACGCATTATCGAGATAGTAGAGCATGGCCGGGCTCTCGGCGGTGGCGCGCAGCAAGTCTTCGAATTTGCCGAGTACATGCGGGCGGATGCTGTCGCGCAGATAGGGCACGATCGTGTAGCGCGTCGGTCCTGCATTGGCGAAGACGTTGAAATGGTTGAACCAGAAGTCGGTCAGCACTTCGCGCAGTTGTGCGCGGGCGTGCACGGCGCGGGTGATCTGGGCTGCCCGCAGTTCGATCAAAATGCGCTGCGGCGGGCCGAGTCCGACGGGGTTGTCGCGGTTCTGGTTGGGGTAGTTTTGGAGCAATTCGCCGGCCCCCATGGACAAGGAGGGATAGAGGGACAGGCGTTCTTGCAGTTCGGGGTCGTCGATGGGCTCGGGGCGTACCTGTTCCCATAGCCACTCGTTACGACTCATCTGGTGAACCCGTGCGGCCTCTTCGCTGGTGTATCCAAAGGTCGCCCTTTGCAGCAGGTGGCGGATCTTCACCTCCTCGGAAATACCGGTGGCGGCGTGTGCTGTGCCGACAGGTCCCAGCAGGGCTCCAACCGAAACTCCACTCAGCCCTCCGATCAGGGTCAACAGGAAAGCCAGATGCGCGGCTATGCCCGTGATCGTCCGGCCGGCTTTTTGTCGTTTGGATTTCTCTCTCATCATCACCCCTCCCGACGCGGTGTTCTGCGTTCGTCCAGCAACCACTCCGGCGAAGAGGATGGAGTAGCCGCCTACCTGAGGGAACCACCGCGAAGCATAAAGCCGTCGAAAAAAATCATGCGGGAGAAAATACTTCGAGTCACGCCCGAAATCTACTGATTCCCTATGGCGATTGCGCAGGGACAGCGACGTTTTCAGCGAAACGGGGGTAGCCAGTCGGCGTGCGCCTCGAGCAACTGATCGCAGAGAGCGACGGTTTGGTCGACCGAGAGCTCGGCTCCGGTATGCGGGTCGAGCAGGGCGGCCTGATAGATCGCGTCGCGCGACTGTTGCAATACGGCTTCGACCGCGAGTACCTGCGTCCCGATATTGGTGCGGTTCAGCGCGGCACAGGCCTCGGGTAGCGCGCCGATTTTTTCGGGGTGGATGCCCTGGGCATCGACCCGACTGGGGACCTCGACGCACGCATTGGCGGGCAGATTGTCGATCCAGCCCTCATTCATCACGTTGAGTGCCGCCTGGGTTGGCTCGCCGGTGATCAAGGCATGCAGGATCGAGGCGCCGAACTCATTGGAGGGGGTATGCTCGATGGCCGTGTTGCTCAGGAGTGCTTCTCGTTGGGCTGCCCAGCCAGCGATCTGTTGCCGACACCGACGGGGGTACTCATCGAGGGGAATATTATATTCGTCGATCAACGCTGGCTGTGCCGTTTTGATAAACCACGGTGTGTATTCGGCGGTATGTTCGCTGGATTCGGTGAGGTAGTAGCCAAAGCGAGCCAGCATCTCGAAACGCACGAGGTCGCAGCCTACCGTCACATCAAGTGCTTCTTCCGCCGAGAGCTTACCGCTCTCGCGCCCGCCGAGAGCCCAAAAAGGATGCAGATAGCAGGGTTCTTCCGCGGGCATCCCGGCGCGCTGGAGAAGTTCGCGTACCCACCGGCCGCCGCCCCGGTCGCGCACCCGTGCGCTGAGTTCGCCGGCGCGCTTCTTGATCTCGGGGTAGAGGTCGGCCCCGGCGTGCTCGACCCGCAGCAACCACGCCTGATGGTTGATCCCGGCAATCGAGGACTGCACCTCGGCTGCGGGATATTTTTCATCGAGGCCGAGGTTGCCCAGAAGTGAAGGGATGCAGGCCTGCACGCTATGACATAGCCCCATGGTACGGATCGAGCTGCCTTGCAGGAGGCCGGCGGTGATCGCACACATCGGATTGGTGTAGTTGAGCAGCCACGCATCGGGGCAGACAACCTCCATATCGCGCGCGATTTCCAGCAGGACCGGCAGGGTGCGCAACGTCCGGAACAGACCTCCGATGCCGATGGTATCGGCAATGGTCTGCCGCAGGCCGAAGGCGTCGGGGATCTCGAAGTCCGTCACCGTGCAGGGCTCGTAGCCGCCGATCTGAACCGCATTGACGACGTGGGCGGCACCTTGTAGCGCCTCGCGGCGGTTTTCCGGTCCCAGATACCTCTGGAT
>DLYX01000317.1:0-2409 GCA_003447545.1 Deltaproteobacteria bacterium
GTATAACCCGGATGGCCCCCGCCCACGCGGGTGGTTTTCATGCGACGCGAAGCTGCGAGGTCGGCGGGGCCCAACGAGAGGCCTTGCAGGCGAGGGCTGGCCGCGCAGATTTCGTCGACGTTGGCGACACCCATCGCTGTTTCGAGAATCGCATGGATCAGAATGGGGCGTTGCAGCTTGGCGCGCGCTTCGAGTTGTCCGAGGAGTCGGTCCACATAATGAATATCCCAGGGACCCTCGACCTTTGGCACCATGATGACGTCCAGCTTGTCTCCAATCGATTCGACGAGGCGTACGACATCATCCAGAAACCAGGGGGAATCGAGGCTGTTGACGCGCGTCCAAAGTTGGGTCGAGCCGAAATCGGTGGCTTGCCCGATCGTGACGAGGCCCTCACGGGCAGCTTCTTTCCGGTCAATGGGAATCGCGTCTTCCAGATTTCCCAGAATGACGTCGACCTTCGCAGCAATCGAGGGCACTTTCTCGGCCATTCGCGGGTTGCTCGGGTCAAAGAAGTGGATCATCCGAGATGGAGTGACGGGAATCGCCCGCAGGGGGGCGGGGGCTCCCACCGCCATCGGTTCGAAAAAGTGCTTTGGACTGCGCATATGATTGTCTCCTTGCCTGTCTTCGGTGGGCACCGGGGGGGTACCTGCACCTTGCTTTTCTGGGTAACAAATCCGGGTCGTTCTCGCAGCGCCGGTGCCTTCGCGTTGGGTCGCAGATTCGCTAGACTTCCGTGACATGGAGTTTCGGCGAATTTCCACAGCCCTCGGGGCCGAGGTTGGCGGCATTGATCTCACCCGGGTGCTGAGCGGCGAGGAGCGCGCGGTGCTTGCAGCGGGACTGGTGGAGCATCAGGTCTTGTTTTTTCGCGATCAAGCCCTCGAACCGGCGGATCATCTCCGCCTGGCCGAGTATTTTGGTCCGGCCCGTCCCCACGCGGCCTACCCGACCGTGCCGGGTTATCCCGGAATCACGGTCCTCGAGTCCGATCGCGAAAACCCCTCGCGGATCGAAAAATGGCATACGGATATGACTTTTTTGCCGAATCCGCCTCTCGGTTCGATCTTGCGTGCCCGGATCGTTCCAGCCCGGGGCGGGGATACGCTCTGGATGAGTTTGGGAGCCGCCTACGATGCTCTCCCTTCCGACTGGCAGACGCGCTTGCTCACGTTCGCCGCCGAACACAGCTTTGTGCACGGGTTTCGGGAGAGTCTGGAGGCCCCCGGCGGCGAGGTACGACTCGCGGAGGCGGTGCGCGCCTATCCCCCGGTCCAGCATCCGGTCGTCTGCACGCACCCCGTAAGCGGCCGGCGTCTGTTATTTGTCAACTCTCTGTTTACAAAGAGAATTGTGGGGGTTTCTCCGCGGGAGAGCGAGAAGATTCTCGGGTTCCTGTTTGCCCATTTGGAGCGGCCCGAGTTTCAGGTTCGCTTTTCCTGGCGCCCTGATTCGATCGCTTTCTGGGATAATCGGCAGACGCAGCATTGCCCGATCAACGACTATTGGCCGGCGCATCGCCTTCATGAGCGGGTGACGATCGAGGGTGAAAAGCCCTCCTGATCAGGGCTTTTTCAGGAAGTCGATCATCGCATTCGCGATCGCGGCCGCGTCATCGCCTCCCTGCAGCGAATCGACGGCGCGACTGTAGTTTTCCTCGCCCAAAATCTTCCGACGACGGGTGTAGAGTGCTCGAGCATAGTCGGGCCGAAACTCCGGATGGCCCTGAATCGCCAGAATATGCTCGCCGATTTGAAAAACGCCGCGCGGACAAGCCTCATTGCCCGCGAGGAGACGAGCACCGGGGGGCAGTTCGAGTACCTGATCCTGGTGGCTGTGAATCACGCGGCGAGGAGCACTAAATAAACCGTTTTCACCAATGATATTGATTGGTTCCATAGTTTGGACGCCTATGGTCCAGCCCCGAGCAGCAGCACCCGTGCGGCCCCCGAGAACCTGCGCCACCAGCTGATGACCGAAGCAGATCGCAACCAGTTTGCGTCGAGATTCATGGATTTCGCGGATCAGGCTCTCCAGATCCCGAATCCAGGGCAAATCCTCATAGACACTGTGCCGGCTCCCGGTGATCAGCCAGCCGTCGCAGTCGTCGAGCTTCGCGGGCCTCTCTCGGGCGACCATATCCCAAACCGAAACCTCGAGAGAGGGCTCGGCTCCGCGAAGAAGCTCGGAAAACATCTCCGGATAATCCCCGAATTGCTGAGAAAGTTCGGGAAGAACGCTGTCTGTCTTGAGAATCCCGATCCGCATGGTTTGTTCACCCTTTCCAATTGTAGCAGCAGGAGGGGTTCGCCGCCTCATTCCGTGTAGCCGGTATCGGCTTGAAATGCGGTTCGCAGAACGAGGTGGTAGCAGGAAGGTTCGGCGAGAGTGGCGGAATTGGCAGAC
>DLYX01000317.1:2773-9428 GCA_003447545.1 Deltaproteobacteria bacterium
GTGGGGGTTCGAGTCCCCCCTCTCGCATTTTCAACAGGAAAAGTGGGGATCATGAAGCTCGAAATTGAAGAAATCAGTGCGGTGGAGCGCAAGCTCGTAGTCGAGGTTCCGGCAGATCGTGTTTCCAGCGAGTTTGCGAGCGCTTACGACGAAGTTTCGCGGCACGCCGCGGTCAAGGGGTTTCGCAAGGGAAAAGTCCCTCGGCCGGTGCTGGAGCGGCATTACGGGGAAGACGTTCTCGGGCAGGTGACGCAGAGCCTGATTCAGGAGGGTTTTTCTTTCGCTATGGAAGAATCCAAATTGGAGATCGTCGCTGAACCCAAATTGGATTTTGAACCCCCTGTGGAAGGCGAGGCGCTGACATTTTCCGCGACTGTCGAGATCCGACCGGAGTTGGGGGACGTCAACGTCGAGGGATTGGTCGTCCAACGGCCATCGACCGCGGTATCGGACGAGGACGTGGAGAAGGTTCTCGAGCAGATTCGCGAGCGCCATTCCCAACTCGTCCCGGTCGAGGATCGCAAGGATCTGGCGCGGGGTGACTACGCGACGATCTCCATCGAGGCTTCGGTGGACGGCGACAAGGTCGATGCTCTTTGCGTCGAGGCCGGGACTATCGAAGTAGCGGGCGGAAATCTCCCCGAAGCGCTCGACGAAAAGTTGGAGCATGCAAAGGTCGGCGATACTTTCACGGTAGAAACTTCGGCACCCCAGGGTGCGCCCGAGGAGCTCAAGGAGAAAACAGTCTCCTACGCAGTCGAGGTGAAGTCCGTCTCCGAGAAGAAGGCACCTGATCTGGACGACGAATTTGCCAAGGATCACGGGGACTGCGACTCCCTCGATGCCATGCGGGAGCAGATTCGGGGTCAGTTGGAAGGCGAAGCGGTCCGCAAATCGGATGCGGCGGTCAATGAAGCGATCCTCGATATGGTTCTCGAGCGAACCGAGTTCCTGGCGCCGGGAGGGATGGTCGACGGTCGTGTGGATGCGTTGCTCCGGGAGTTCTCGATGGAGCTGGCCCAGCAGGGGATGAGGCTGAACGCGGGAGAGCATGAAGACGAGGCTCGCGAGAAGCTGCGTCCGCGGGCGGAACGTGAAGTCCGAGCCAATATCCTGCTCGAGCACCTCGCCGAGCAGCTGTCGATCGAGGTTGACGAGGAAGCGCTCGCCGCCGAAGTCTCCAAGATTGTGGAATCTGCAGGCGAGCAGGCCGACCGAGCCCGCGAGTATTTCGCAGATCCCAACAACAGCGAATCTTTGCGAGGGCAATTGCAGCGCTCGCAAACGCTTGAGAAATTGGTCGCAGGCGCCGAAATCACTGAGGCAGCAAACTGACGCGCTCTTGGCGTTGCTCAGATTTGTAGATAGGTCTAAGATTATGATGATGGACGCAGTACAAGTAAGGATCAGCATCCAATGAACAACCTGATACCGATGGTCGTGGAGCAGACCGGAAGAGGCGAGCGCGCCTACGATATTTACTCGCGATTGCTCAAGGACCGGATCGTTTTTCTGGGAACTCAGGTGACGGACGATATAGCGAACGTCATCATCGCTCAGCTGCTTTTTCTGGAGTCCGAGGACCCTGAGAAAGATATTCACTTCTACATCAATTCCCCGGGTGGCTCGGTCTCCGCAGGCCTCGCGATCTACGATACGATGCAATACATCCGCCCATCCGTTTCGACCCTCTGTCTCGGACAGGCCGCGAGCATGGGAGCCCTGCTGCTCACCGCTGGCGAAAAGGGAAAAAGATTTGCCCTCCCCTACGCACGCATCATGATCCACCAACCGCTTGGTGGAGCTCAGGGGCAGGCGACCGACATTGACATTCAAGCGCGCGAAATTCTTCGGGTTCGTGAACAGCTCAATCAGATTCTGTCCGGCCATACCGGACAGAGCATGAAGCGGATCGAGAAGGATACAGACCGCGATTTCTTTATGACCAGCGAGCATGCCGTGGAGTATGGCTTGGTCGATGAGGTGATTGCCGCGCGCAATTCCAAGAAAAACTAGGATAGCTTATGGCGAAACACGGCGACGATAGATCTGGGAACCTCGTTTGTTCCTTCTGCGGCAAAAGTCAGGACGAAGTCCGGAAGCTTATCGCTGGGCCTACGGTTTATATCTGCGATGAATGTATCGATTTATGCAACGATATCATCGCGGAGGAATGCGACCAGGAGGAGAGCATTGCCGCCGGGTCCGCTGTCCCCAAGCCCGCGGAAATCAAGAAAGTGCTCGACCAGTACGTCATCGGTCAGGAGCATGCCAAGAAGATTCTCGCCGTAGCGGTTCATAACCACTACAAGCGAATCGATTCGCAGCTGGTGTCCGGTGACGTCGAGCTACAGAAATCCAATATCCTGCTGATCGGGCCCACCGGGTCGGGCAAGACACTGTTGGCCCAGACCCTGGCCAGATTCCTGCAAGTTCCCTTTGCCATCGCCGATGCGACCTCGTTGACGGAAGCGGGCTATGTGGGCGAAGACGTCGAGAATATCATCCTGTCTCTGCTGCAGAATGCGGATTATGACGTCGAAAAATGCCAACGGGGTATCGTCTATATCGACGAGATCGACAAGATCGCCCGCAAGGGAGATAACCCGTCGATCACCCGCGATGTGTCAGGCGAGGGTGTGCAGCAGGCTCTGCTGAAGATCATCGAGGGTACCACCGCCGCAGTCCCGCCCAAGGGCGGACGCAAGCACCCCCAGCAGGAATTTCTGCAGGTGGATACGACCAATATCCTCTTCATCTGCGGGGGCGCGTTTGTCGGCCTCGAGGATCTGATTCGGCGCCGAGCCGGTTTGAAGAAGGTCGGCTTCGGTGTGGATTTGAAGAGCCGTGACTCGCGCAGCAATAGCGAGGTCCTGCCGGATTCACAGACGGGCGATTTGTTGAAGTTCGGATTGATCCCGGAGTTTGTCGGTCGTCTGCCGATGATCGCCACGCTGACAGAGTTGGATGCCGATGCTCTTGTGCAGATTCTGCAGGAGCCCAAAAATGCTCTGACCAAGCAGTACGCGAAGCTCTTCGAGATGGAGAATGTGAACCTGAAGTTCACCGATGGCGCCCTGCGTGCGATTGCCAACGAAGCGCTGGAGCGGAAGTCCGGGGCGCGCGGCTTGCGCGCGATCATGGAGGCCATGATGCTGGACATCATGTACGACATCCCCTCCGAGCCCAATATCAAGGAAGTTGTGATTTCCGAAGAAGTCATCACGAACCACGAGCACCCCATCGTGCTTTACCAGAAGACCGCCGAAACGGCGTGAGGCGATAGATCTATGTTGTTCCGCAATGATAAGGATAAGCCCGAGGCAGACACCGAGGATTCAGGTGGCGGTCTGCGCGTTCCCCTCCTGCCCCTCCGGGATATTATTGTATTCCCGCATATGGTCGTGCCTCTCTTCGTAGGCCGCCAGCGCTCGATCCGCGCCCTCGAAGAGGCGATGAACAAGCAGAAATTTGTGCTTCTGGCGGCTCAGAAAGACGCCAAGACCAACGAGCCTGCGGAGGCCGATATCTACGATGTCGGCACGCTGGGCACAGTCGTCCAATTGCTCCGTCTCCCGGACGGCACCGTGAAGGTGCTGGTCGAAGGAAAGAAGCGCGCGCGTATCGAGCGATACGTTCCGCATGACGAATTTTTCCTGGTCGACGTCGAGGAAATCGAGGAAAACTGCGAGGTCACCAACGAGATCGAGGCTCTGGTTCGGAGCGTAAATTCGACATTCGAGAATTACGTCAAGCTCAACAAGAAAATCCCGCCAGAGGCGATCATGTCCGTAGCGTCGATCACGGAACCTGCGCGCCTGGCGGATACGATTGTCGCGCACCTGAGCATCAAGATCGAGGACAAGGAAGGGTTGCTGGAAACGGAAGACCCGTCGGCCAGGCTCGAGAAAGTTCTTGGCTTCATGCGGTCCGAGATCGAGATTCTCGAGGTCGAGAAGCGGATCCGTTCGCGGGTCAAGAAACAAATGGAGAAGACCCAGAAGGAGTACTATCTCAACGAGCAGATGCGAGCCATCCAGAAGGAGCTCGGTGAGAAGGACGAATTCAAGAACGAAATCCAGGAACTCGAGGAGAAGATCCTCGCGAAGAAGATGACCGAAGAAGCTCAGGACAAGGCGGTCAAGGAGCTGAAGAAGCTCAAGATGATGTCGCCCATGTCCGCCGAGGCGACCGTCGTCCGCAACTATATCGACTGGATGATTGCCCTGCCTTGGGGCGAATACTCTGATGATCAGATCGATCTCGATGCCGCCGAAGGCGTTCTCGATGATGACCACTATGGCCTCGAGAAGGTCAAGGAGCGCATTATCGAGTATCTTGCCGTTCAGGCTCGCGTCGGAGAACTGAAGGGGCCCATCATTTGTCTCGTGGGCCCTCCCGGGGTCGGGAAAACCTCATTGGGCAAATCGGTGGCTCGCGCCATCGGACGCCAGTTTGTTCGTATTTCTCTGGGTGGAGTGCGCGACGAGGCCGAAATTCGTGGCCACCGCCGGACCTATATCGGCGCCTTGCCGGGCAAGATTATCCAGTCGATGAAAAAGGCGCAGTCCGGAAATCCCGTCTTCCTGCTCGACGAGATCGACAAGATGTCGACCGACTTCCGGGGCGACCCTTCTTCGGCTTTGTTGGAAGTGCTCGATCCGGAGCAGAATACGACCTTTAACGACCATTATCTGGACGTGGATTATGATCTCTCCAAGGTGATGTTCGTCACGACGGCGAATAATCTCGAAGGAATCCCGCGCCCCCTGCAGGATCGCATGGAGATCATTCGAATCCCCGGATACACGGAGATCGAAAAACTCAACATTGCCAAGCGCTATCTGGTCCCCAAGGTGCGTGGTGCCAATGGATTGGAAGAGGAAGCCCTGACTTTCTCCGATAATGCGATCCTCGGCGTGATTCGCCACTACACCAAGGAAGCCGGTGTTCGCAGTCTGGAACGCGAGCTTTCGGGGCTTTGCCGCAAGGTGGTCGTGGAAGTTGTTCGATCCAAGTCCGAAGATCCCGTGCAAATTCGCTCCGAGAACTTGGAAAAGTACCTCGGTCCCCAGAAGTTCAGCTACGGCCGTGCGGGCACGGAAGCCAAATTGGGCGTAACCACCGGACTGGCGTGGACCGATATGGGTGGAGAGTTGCTCGAAACCGAAGTGTCTGTGGTTCCCGGGAAGGGCAAGCTGACAATTACGGGCCGACTGGGCGAGGTGATGCAGGAGTCGGCGCAGGCAGCCATGTCCTATGTGCGATCGCGGGCTGATGATCTCGGCCTCTCGCGCGAGTTCTACCAGCAGGTCGATGTCCATATTCACGTGCCCGAAGGGGCTGCGCCGAAGGACGGCCCCTCGGCCGGGATTACTCTGGCCACATCATTGGTTTCGGCTTTGACGCGCATTCCGGTTCGATCGGATTTTGCGATGACCGGCGAGGTGACTCTGCGCGGAAATGTCCTGCCGATCGGCGGTTTGAAGGAGAAAGTCCTGGCGGCTCATCGTGGCGGCATCAAGCACATCCTGATTCCTCAGGAAAACGAGAAGGATATTCAGGATATCCCTGAGTCCATCCGGGCAGACCTCACCCTCGAGGCGGTCGCGCATATGGATGTGGTGCTTCGCAGGGCTCTGGTTCTGGATAATCCCGAGGATTTCCTGAAGCCCACCGGGACTATTCCAAATCCGTTTCCGCCCGAAGCTGACTCGCCCGGGGACGTCATTCGTCACTAGAACCTTGGTGGCAAAAAGCGAGCTTCGATCGCTGTCTCGATTTGCCCCCCAAAAACATTGAGCTTTCGTTTGAACGCCTTTCCAGCTCCTGATACTCGGGAGTCACCTCGAAAGGGGGGGGGAGACTGATGACAAAAGCAGATCTGATCGAAGCAGTGGCAACCAAGATGGACCTTCCGAAGGCATTGGCCGAAAGAACGGTAAATCTGATTTTTGATGATATCACGACGGCCCTGAAGGCTGACGATAAAGTGAACATCTCCGGATTTGGAACCTTTACGGTGTCGAATCGTAAGGCGCGCCAAGGGCGTAACCCGAAAACGGGAGAAACCATTGAGATTGCTGCATCTCGTGCAGCGAAATTCAAAGCCGGTAAAGGCTTGAAGGACTCTCTGAACTAGAGTCCGTGAAGACTGGCGCATCCATGATGCGTCGCGTAAACCGGTAGTTCGGAATCTGGGCGGTTAGCTCAGTTGGGAGAGCATCGGCCTTACAAGCCGAGGGTCATCCGTTCGATCCGGATACCGCCCATGATTAAAAAGGGAGCGAGCCAGAAGGCTCGTTCCCTTTTTTTCGAATATTCTTCAATTTTCTCGCCGCGATCAGCACCGGCGGGAAATTTTCTAATCTTCTTCGATGACGCTCAGGATCAGGAAGGTCAGGGCGATACAGCCGGCGGCGACCATGGCCCCGAATGTAAACATCATATAATCGTCAAAAAGCATTCTGATTTCTCCTCATGGATCTGAAATTCATTTTGCTGCCAGGATCAGAGATTGGTCTAGCATCTTTATCAGCCACATGCTTGCTTGCGAAGGTGAACCGACGTGGGTCTTGCTGCCCGCCGAGGTGGTTGTTAGTGGAAAAAGGCCCGCGGGGTCGTAGCTCAGTTGGTTAGAGTGCCGGCCTGTCAC
>DLYX01000317.1:9759-10614 GCA_003447545.1 Deltaproteobacteria bacterium
GCCGGAGGTCGCGAGTTCAAGTCTCGTCGGCCCCGTTACTTCGATCTGGGTATTCAAAAAGGGATGAGAGAGTGCTGGCCCGCAAGGGCCAGGATTCGACTTAAAGTAACTTCATGGCCAAACAAAGCACAGCATTTACGACCCGCGAAGAGGCGCTCGAGCAGCGTCAGTGGAAAGTTCTGGACGCCGAAGGGCGCGCCTTGGGCAGACTGGCAACCCAGGTTGCGGTCTTGTTGCGGGGGAAGAACAAGCCGACATTCACGCCGCATGTGGATTGCGGCGATTTCGTCATTGTTCTGAACGCCTCCAAAGTGAAGCTTTCCGGCAAAAAGGAAACGGACAAGATCTTCTACCGTCACACCGGTTTCCCGGGTGGGATCAAGGCAACGCCCGCCGCCAAGATGCGCGAAGAGAACCCGGAAAAATTGATCCGTGATGCGGTCGAGGGGATGCTTCCCAAGAATCGACTCTCGCGACAGTTGATCACAAAATTGAAGGTTTACCCGGCCAGCGACCACCCGCATGAAGCACAACAGGCGGAAGTCGTGGCCCCGCTGGACTGAACAGGATAATCAAGCATGGCTGAGCAAACGATTCAGGCGACCGGCAAGCGCAAATGCGCAATTGCTCAGGTCCGAATGAAACCTGGGGCGGGACAGATCACTGTCAACCGTCGCGCAATCGAAGATTATTTCGGACGTGAGACCTCACGGATGATCGTCGGACAACCATTCGACGTGACCGAGACTCAAGGTCGCTATGATTTGGACATCAACGTCCGCGGCGGCGGTGTTTCGGCTCAGGCTTCCGCGATTCGTCACGGAATCTCCCGCGCCCTTCTGGTCGCAGATCCCG
>DLYX01000103.1 GCA_003447545.1 Deltaproteobacteria bacterium
CCCGTATTGGTGAGTGTCACATCTAACGGGAGATACTGGTTGGCGCGGCCTGCGCTGGGGCTTGCCTGCACGTTCAGTTCGCCCGATGTCGATGCCGCCGTCAATGGAACCGCCGGGTACCCGAGAGCTGTCTGGTTGCGGCCCGTTCCCGCGGCTATGGCCTGGCGCCAATCCGAGGAAGAAGGGACTCGGAGATGAGCCAATGTCCATCCGCCGAGATCGGATATCTCCTCGACCTCGGGGGATTTCCGGAGAAGGTCGATGACGCTGGCGCGCTTGGTGGGATATCCCTGCCACTCGGCTTCTGGGCGCAGGAGGATCCATTCCAGACCTGTTGCTCGCTGCAGGTCGGCGAGGGCGAGGCCGGAAGGGAGCCGTCCGATTGCGTCGAGCAGAAATGCGCGATGCGGAGGGTGATAGCCCGTATAGCCATCGACCAGAGGAATCCGATGGATTGTTTGCCCGAGCATGGCATCGGGCGCGACCGGAGTTCCCTTTGCCCTTCCATTTGGGTTCGGTCGTCGCAGCGGCAGTTCAAGGAGGGGACCGGAGGTAACCCGTGCGGATGAGCCCGGAGCTGGTTGCAGGGCAGCCTGCAGGGCGAGGTAGGCAGGGCGGTCACTGCCGAAGGCAAGCGGACGGCTGAAATTGCCGTCGACCAGAGCTGTTCCGCGCACCACCAGAAGCAGGATCGCGACAAGGCCGCAGGCTGATGTCTGAAGACCTCGGAGTGGCAGACTGCGGAATGGCAGACTGCGCAGCCCGGTCAAAGCAAGCGATAGAAGTATGGCGCGACCCACATCGGCCACAATTTGTTGCCGGTCGGGGTAGGCGAGAAAAGAGAGAGGGGAGCCTGCCAGTATGGATTCCAGCGCTTTGGGGTAGCCGGGGCTCAGCAGGGCTCCCAGCAGCCACATACTGACGCCGAAGGCTACGCCGGCCCGCACGCCTCGTTGCGCGACGGCCGCAAGAAGCGCGCCGAGGAAGACCACAGGCAAAGCGAAATTGATGGCCGAGACCGGATCTACCCGGCTGATACCGAGCAGTGCCGAGCCGTAGTTGGCGAGGTTTGCGTCGGCGATGGCGAGGGGCCGAAGCTCGTCAGTGGCTCGCGCCAGCCAGGGTCGCAGCGTGATCGCCGCGATGCCACCGGCGATTCCGGCTGCCAGCAAAGCGTAGACCGTCGCACGGCCGCGCGAGGCGGTCGGCCGACACCATGCTGCCGCAAGGGCGATCGCCCCGGTCACAGCGGCAAAGAAGGCTCCATAGAGTGCACTCAGGCAGGCCAGCAGGAACGCGGCAGTCGCTGCCAACGTCCGTCGAAGGTCCGGTCGGTCAAAGAGGCTCAAGACGGCCAATGCGACCAGCGGCAGAAGAAAATTGGCGTTCTGGAGAATGTGGATATTGAAAGGTACCCGACGCGAGGCGAGGGCGAAAAAGAGGCCCGCTGTGATGGCGGGAAGCGGATCGCTGCCCAGTCGTCGGGCGAGACGTTCCATGCAGAATGCAGCCAGCGGATAGGTCAGCCACGCGGTCAGGTTCGCCGCGAGTACCGGATTTCCGGTCCAGACATGGATCGGACCGAAAACGGTCTGCGCACTATAGAACCAATCGGAACTGGTGAGCTGGGCTGGGGCAGGAAAGTTGATTGGCCCCTCGGCGATCATGTCGGGGGCGTGGAGGAGAGAGTACCAGACCCAGTCCAGAATCCAGACGATCAGACGTGCATCGTTCCGGTTGGGGTTGTCGGCCAGATGATCGATCAGGAGCGGGAGAATCGGTAGCGAGAGGAGCAGAAACGCGATCGTCCAGAACAGGTATGATGCGCGCGCGGTTTTCAAGGTCTACCGGATATCGCAATCTTCGCTCGCGTAAAAGCGTTGCTTGTGCTGCGCCCTCGATCAGGATTTAAGGAGGCTGCGAGGCGGGCGCCTGACGGGTTCTCTGCTGCAGCAGTAAGGAGATGCGCTAATTTTCAAGGATCAGAAAGTCGTCGTCGTCATGCCTGCCTATAATGCAGAGGCAACCTTGCAGAAGACCTACGATGAGGTGATGGCTCAGGGAGTCGTGGACCTCGTGATTGTGGTGGACGACTGCAGCAGCGATCAGACCGTGGCGCTGGCGGCGACGCTGCCCAACACTCTGGTGCATCGCCACGATGGGAATCGAGGCTATGGCGGCAATCAGAAGAGTTGCTACCGATTGGCGCTCGAGCAGGGCGGCGATATCGTCATTATGGTCCACCCGGACTATCAATATACGCCCAAGTTGATTCCGGCGATGAGCGGATTGATCGGCAATGGTCTCTACCCTTGCGTGCTCGGTTCCCGGATTTTGGGCGGCCATGCTTTGCGCGGGGGCATGCCCTGGTGGCGGTTTGTCGCCAATCGCTTCTTGACTCTGTTCGCAAATATTTTGATGGGAGCGCAACTTTCCGAATACCATACCGGCTATCGAGCGTTCTCTGCGGAGCTGCTGCGCCGGCTGCCTCTGGATTCGAATTCGGACGATTTCGTATTTGATAATCAGATGCTGGCCCAGATTTTATGGCTCGACGAGGCGATCGGTGAGGTGAGTTGCCCCACGCGTTACGCAACCGATGCCAGCTCGATTAATTTTGTCCGCAGCGTCCAATATGGATTTGGTTGCCTCGGAACAGCCCTGAAATTCCGATTGGCCCGATGGGGGTTGATGTCCTCGGAGCCTTTTTCGGGTTCGGCTCGTGGCGTCTCCTGATCGGGGGTACAGACTTTCGGAGGCGGATCGCCTGCGGGGTTTTGAGATATTTGCGGTCTTTGCTGCCTATGGCCTGCTCGCCGCTTGGCTGACCTGGCCCTTGGTCACACAGCTCGCGGCGGGTTTGCCGCTGAGCGGAAAAGCGTGTCGTTTCGATAGCCAGCTCGTAGGCTGGGCACTGGCCCACCAATCCGATGCCCTGCTTTTTTCGCCGGGACGATGGCTGGATGGAGGCGCCTTTTACCCGGCGGCTCGGACGATCCTTCTGGGAGAGGCCGCCTTCGGCGCGTTGCCGCTTTTCCTGCCGGTTTTTGCCTTGTCGGGAAACCCGACGCTGGCACTGAATCTGGTGTTTTTCTTCGGACTGGTCGCAACCGCCGGCAGTGTACATTTGGTGGTTCGTCGGCTGACGGGCCGTCACGCCGCGGCCTTGCGGGGGTTGTGATGTTGCTCAGTTCCCGCTGGCTATGGTGGCAATGGGCACCGTGCGCACCGAACTACGCAATGCTCTTTTATTTGCCCTGGATTTTCCTTTTCCTTGTTGCCGGAGTGTCGAGCAATCGCCGGTTGTTGGTGCTGGCCTTCTTGTTGACTCTGCAGGGCTTGGCGACTGTGTACCTGGCCGTTGCTACCTACCTCGTGGTGGGAGCGGTCTGCCTGCTGCGATTGCTTTCGCCGCAGCGCCGAGCCGAGGGATGGCGGGTGTTGGGGGCCATGGCTTTGGCGGCCGTACCGCTCGTCCTCGCCTTTGCTCCCTATTTACTGACTCGCGTAGAAAACCCTGATCTGGCGTCCCAGAGCGTATGGCGCGGTGTCATGCAGCTCACGCGTCTTCCGTGGGGGCCGCTCGATGCCCGGATGCCGACCGGAGTCGGATTGTCCGCATTGCTTCTGCTCGGGATATGCTTGCTCCCGGGTGTCCGCCGCAATGCCCCACGGCTCGAAGCTGCAGGGATTCGCATGGCGCTTTTCTGGGTATGCGTCGGAGTTTTGGTTTCCTTCACGCCTGTGGCGCGGTTGGAGAGCGGGATGATCCGCCTCCCGCATGCGTGGCTGGGGCAATGGCTCGGCGTCTACGACGTCGTCCGCGAACCACACCGGCTCGCAATTGTCGCCTTGATCGGGCTGTCGGTAGGTTGTGGCGTGGCGGTGTCGGGCGCGCTCCGACGAATGGGTGCGGGTGCTGTCGTTGGTTGGGTTGTGGTCGTGCTGGGGGCGGGCCTGGTTTATTACGAAAGTGCGGTGGGGGTCGGACCCGACCGCTATGCGAGGCCCCGCGTCGTACCACCTCGATACCCTCTGCTGCAGCCTCCGGCACCTGACGATATCGTGGCGGCGGTGTTGGCCGAGGGCTCGGGCCCGGTTCTGGAACTTCCCGCCCTGTTGAATCGGCGCGGTGTTCTCGACCCGGTGGGGCAGGTCAATGCCATGTATCGCTCGATCTACCATCGTCGCCCGGTCCTCAACGGTTACAACGGTTATTGGCCAGCGGGATTTGCCGAGCGGCTGGCCGACGCGCAGGCTCTGCCGGACCTGGCCGCTCTGCGGCGGTTACAGGAGAGTACCGATTTGACGACGATTGTCGTGCTTCTGTTCAAGCTGAACGGTCCGCCCCGCAAGAAATGGGTCGACGCGAGCAAGGTGCCGCATGAATTTGGCATGCGCCTGGAGCAGAAACTCCCTGGCGTCCTGATCTTCTCGGTTCGGCCCGACCTCTGACCGTTCTCTGACCCTTGGCGTGAACCGCTGATCTCTAGTCGACCATCGGATGCGCTGCGAAGAAGTCGTACATATCGTTGTTGGCATCGATCGGGCCCAGTCCCCCGGTTGCGCAGAATCCGGGCAGGACGATGTCCTGCGTGTCGCTCGGCCAGCAATGCTCCATCCCGC
>DLYX01000293.1 GCA_003447545.1 Deltaproteobacteria bacterium
CCTGGCACTCAAGCTTTCGGACAGCTCGCTATCGAAAGGAGGCGTCCGACTCGTCTTCGGCCTTTTTGTTCTTGCGACGCCCGCCGGAATTTTCTTCGGCAGCCTTCTCGGGGGACGAATGGGGGCGGAATCCCTTTTGATCGCCCGGGCCTCGGTCCTCGCGATGGCGGCGGGCACCTTCCTTTTCATGGGAATGCTCAATGAGCTGCAAAGCACGCCAATGATCAAGCGATGCCGGCACTGGCGCGGCTTTGCCGCCATGCTCGCCGGGCTCGGCGTGACCATCTGTGCGAGGTTTCTGATCGGCGAAGCCCACTCGATGGGCTAGGCCGGATGCGTCTGCAGGGCAATCCAATTCGGCTGCCCGGCTAGCTGACCGATCCCGTCGACCGCAGCGCGGCGATTTCCTCTTCTGAATATCCGAATTCGCGCAGCACAGCATCGGTATGCTCTCCAAGCTTGGGCGGATGCGCACGGAGAGAAACCGGAGTCTCGGAGAACCTGGCCGGGCTCTTCACGAGACGCAGAGCTCCCGCATCCGGATGATCGACGTCCATGAACAAGCCGGCATGGACGACTTGGGGATCCTTGATTACCTCGCCGAAGGAGTTAGCGGGAGCGACGGGAGCATCGAATTCCCGGCACCTTGCCACGAACTCGGCCGTATCCCATTTCCGCATCTCGTCTTCCATCTCCACAAAGAGCGTATCCGCATTCATGAAGCGATCGATCAGCGTGGCGCAACGGGGATCGTCGATCAAATCGGCCCGGTTAAGCGCTCGGCAGATCCCCTGGAATTGCCGGTCTTCCACAATCATCATCACAACATGACCGTCCCTGGTTTCCCAGGTTCTGTGAATGGAAGGCGCCGGGCCGGGCTCTGGTGCGTCACGCCATGTCCGGTCCTGAATGACATCCGGCAGAATGAATGCGACCCAGCTATCGAGCATCGGAATCTCGATATGCTGTCCGGTACCGCCATTTTTTTCCCGCGCATAGAGCGCGGCAAGCAGTGACCAGGTCGCCGTCATCCCACTGGCCTTGTCGGCTGCGATCGAGGAGATGAGCTTGGGTTCCCCGCCGCCCCCCTGGGTGTGCATGAAACCACCGATTCCCTGAATCACCGAGTCGTAGGCTGGCAGGTCCCGGTAAGGCCCGTCGGAACCAAACCCGTTGATCGAGACATAGATCAGACCCGGATTGTCCCCGACGAGACGGGGGTAATCGATTCCCAACCGCTCGGCCACGCCCGGCCGGTAGTTTTCGATTACAATGTCGACTTCTTTCGCAATCCGGCACAGGGCCGCGCGGCCGCCGTCGGTCTTCAGATCGAAGGAGACGCCGCGTTTGTTCCGGTTGAACTGAAGGTACCAACCCGTAAATCCCGACGCATCGGGCAAGCCCATTTTCCTTGTCGCGTCCCCCGTGGGAGCCTCGACCTTGATTACGTCGGCGCCAAGGTCGCCCAGCACCTGCGCGCAAAGCGGTCCGGAGACCACAGTGGAAAGATCCAGGACACGGACACCGTCTAGCGGCCCTTTTGGCGCCGCTTCATTTCCAAGAACAATTTTCATGAGTTTTCTCCGAAGAAGAGTTGTCGCAAGCCCGGGCCCAGAATTCCTCGACCAACCGCGATCAGCAAAATAGTCCCTTTTGGCGCACCAAGCCTGTGTTCGTCAACTCGATACAGTCCGCGTTCCCAAACAATCTCTGTAGAGATGACGCCGAAAACCCTGTAAGGACCACCCTGAGATCGTTTGGATTTCCGGGGATGATCCAGGCACCGCGTTGGGTCGCAGGGAAACAGGATGGGGTGCTTGGAATGAACGCCGAAAGATCGGAGAGAGGCCCGAGAGGGTTCAGGGTCTGGTGGCCCTGGTGCGTCGCGGTGCTCTTTCTTCTCTGGCAGGTCGATTTTCAATTCGCCTACAGTTTTTTTGCCGACTCGATCCAACGAGAGTTCCAACTCACAGCGTTCGAGACCGCCTCGATCTCGCTTGCCTACTTGCTCGCCTACGGTCTGATGCAATTGCCGGCGGGGATTCTTCTCGATCGATTCGGGGCCCGTCGCCTTCTTCCGATTGCCGCCGGCTTTTCGGCGCTATCGGTCTTCTTGTTTTCCGAAGCCCAGGGCTTTTGGACCCTCCTCGCCTCGCGAATTCTGGCCGGGGCCTTCATGGCTTTTGTGTTTCCGGGGACCGGAAAGATCGCACGTGATCGGCTCCCCGCGCGTCGCTTTGCCCTGGCGATGGCACTTGCGGATATGTGCTTCGGGATCGGCGCCATTTCCGCGGTCTTTATCCCAACCCTTTTCGCCGATACTCCATGGCGACTCCTCATGCAGGGCCAGGCGCTTCTGGGCCTGGCCCTGGCCGCGGCGCTCTGGACCACCCTCTTTTTTACGGACTCCGACCACGGGCCGCCTCAGGCGGAGGGCAGCAGTGAAGGTCGTATCAGACGAAGGATCATAGACGCGCTCAGGCTACCGCTCGTGCGCTACGGGATCGGCCTCTATGCTTGGGGTGCCGGACTCACGTTCGGCTTTGGTGGCTACTGGAACATCAAGCTCCAGGAGGCGTGCGGCTGCACGGCTGCCGAGATCTCAAAATTGGAGATGGGGCTCTTCTCAGGGCTTGCCGCAGGCATGCTCATCGCCGGAATCCTCGGCAGCCGCGTCGAGCGCCTCCGCGGGATCTTCCGAATCTCGACGACCTTGACGCTGCTCCTGATGGCGGTGACTCTGATGGTTTCGTCATCCGCCTCCACCGACCAGCTTCTGGCTCTGATGGTGGGCCTCGGCCTGCTTTTTGGAACCTGCTCGCTGAGTTTTGCGGTCGCCGGCTACGGACTTCCGGCAAATCAGTC
Source organism: Deltaproteobacteria bacterium (assembly GCA_003447545.1). GTDB lineage: Bacteria > Desulfobacterota > Binatia > UBA12015 > UBA12015 > UBA12015. Next base: position 2,866 of record DLYX01000293.1, read on the forward strand.
GGCCACCGTTGTGGCCATCGTCAACGCAGCCGGCTGTTTGAGCGGGGCTCTTCTGCAGGCGCTTCCGATCTGGCTTGGCGCCGGCAGCGCCAGCGACTCGACCGTCAGTATCACCTATCTCGGAATCGCATTATTCGGGGTCTGGGTCGCCTGGCGATTGCCGAGCCTGAAGGATCCTGACTGAGCACAAAACTGCACAGAGAAAAATCAGTGCCTCCGGCCACGGCAACGGCGCCGCTTCTTTGAGGGATTCGTCAGCCAGCGGGAGTCCTGATCCGGACCCCGCGAGAGTTCTCGCTTCTGTCGCAACAGCCGAGTCGCTGCGGGAGGTTTAACGAAGAGCCTCTTGAGTGTAACCCTCAAACGATTATAGATCACGGCATGGCCATCAGATACTCCAAATCCCTCTCCCGCGCCCTCCTGGGCTGTCTCCTGGCCAGCCTCGCGGTGCAATGCGGCGGTGGTTCCCTCCCTCCCGGGCCCTTTCAGGGCAATTGCCCGGAGCTGAATGGCCGTCCAACCTCTGACGACTACTACTGTGAACTCCGGAAGATGGTTGGTTTCGGACCTCGCCTGACGGGTTCGCCGGGCCATAAGGATTTCCTCGATCATATTCAGACGACTCTGCAAGAGTCCGGTTTTACGGTCAGCAATGATGTCATGAACTTCCCCCGATGGAAGACAGAACGCACCTCCCTGGTCCTCCATACCGCAAAAGGCGACGAGGAGGTG
>DLYX01000385.1 GCA_003447545.1 Deltaproteobacteria bacterium
AGTTCTATGGGCGGTCGGAAGTGTCCTGCCGCGTTACGGATGGCTCCTCCTGCTTTCCCGAATCGGGCGCGATCCCTCGGCGTCCTCCTGGGATCGAACCCACCAGAAGGCCGCCGAGGCACTGCGCGACCTCGCCCTGTCGCTCAAAGGTGCGCTGATCAAGATCGCACAGATCGCCGGTTCGCGTGCCGACCTTCTTCCCCGCCCCTTCATTGATACGCTGAGCCAGTTCCATGATGCCGTGCCCGCGCGCCCTCTCGAGAGCTTGCGACCCATGGTCGAGGCCGAATTGGGCGGCACTCTCGAGGATTTATTTACGAGAGTTGACCCCGAGCCGATCGGCGCGGCCTCGCTGGCTCAAGTCCATCGGGCACAACTTGCCGACGGCGCCGAGGTGGTCATCAAGATCCAGTACCCCGAGGCATGCAAGATCCTGCCGATCGACCTGCTGATGGCGCGCCAGGTCGCCGGATTGATCAACCTGATGCAGAGCGCTGTCGATTTCCGAAGCCTGTCGGGCGAAGTCACCCGTTTTATCGAGATGGAACTCGACTTCCGCCGGGAGGCGGCCTCCACCGAACGCCTCCGGAAGGTCCTCTCGGTGCGCGAGGACGTTCGTGTGCCTCGCATCCGGGAGGAACTCACCCGAGACCGCGTCCTCGTCATGGAGTATCTCGAAGGGATTCAGGTAACTCATCTGGATCCGCTGCGAGCCGCCGGCCATATTCCCTCGGACGTCGCGCGGAAAGTCGGGCAGATCTACGGCGCCATGATTTTTGAATACGGATTCTTCCATGGCGATCCGCACCCCGGCAATATTCTCGTTCTGACCGACGGAACCATCGGACTCCTCGACTTCGGGCTCTGCAAGGAACTTCCCGGTGATTTCGCACGACTGCTTGCGCAGATGATGGTCTTCTCCCTGATCGGCAACGGACCGGCGGCGATCGAGGCTGCCCGGCAGCTGTCCTTCGATGTCGAAGAACTCAGCGCCGACCACCTGCGCTCACTCCTGCTTCGCGTCATCGGAGATTCCGACGAAGGAGACGATCTCGGAGAAGCGTTGCAGGCAACGAAAATCCGAAAGTTCCCGGACAACTTCGCCTTGGTGCTACGCACGATGGTCCTGCTCAACGGCCTTTCGCACAGGCTCGCGCCCGGACGTCGGCTGATTCAGGGAGAACTCCTGCAACATCTGGCAAAAGGCGCTCGAGTGCCCGAAGAAGAAGCCTGCGAACAGCCGACGGAAGCTCTGGCGATCGGCCAGACGGGCTGAGCACGATCGCCGGTCCGACGGCTCTATCCCGGCTACTCTATGCGCAGCACTTCTTGTGCTTGCGGCCACTACCGCAAGGACATGGATCGTTGCGCCCGACTTTCGGGGCATCTCGAACGACAGGCTGCTGCGGCGGACAACAGCTCGTATCCGTGCAACCCGAATCGTTCTCGGCCGGCAATTCCCTGCTGGTCATTGGATTGTCTTCGTTCACGAGTTCTTGTCTCCAGATGTTACGGGCTCCGTCCCAATATCGGCCACGCAGTCCCCGCCTATTCGAAAACACGGACAATCCGCGACATCAAGGCACCGCCATCGGGCTTGGGCAATCGCCTAAAAAACCTTGTAGCGGCGGCCTCGTTTTCGCGGAATCTTCTTGTCTGCCGGCAAACGGCAGATTCGATCCATAAGAGTCACGCCGCCGTCGGCGTATTCCCAAACCAGCTGGTCACCACGCATATAACGCCGAACGACGACCGGCCCCCACCCGAAGACATGAAAATCGAGGACACCGTCGTTCCAGACCACATCGGCTGACGTGCGCGGGCAGTATTCGCGGTCGCCAATTGTGAACAAAACCGCCCCTTCCGTATCATTCGATGCGGAGCCCCCCGTCAGATTGGGCCCCTTGTCATGAATGATGCCCGAACTGGTCACGACCGTCCGCGCCCCGCATTGCTCGACCCGCTCGACGTGCCCGATTCGAGTGCCCTGAACGCCTTGCCAAAGCCCCCGGATATCCACGGCGCCATCGACCAGTGGCTCCCCGCATTCGGCCAGAACCGGCAGCGGAAAATGTTCGTAACCGCAACCCGGGGTGTTGCCCTTGGGGATCTCCGCTGCCTTCTTCCCGCGACCGTCGAGCACGGGCAGGTCGCAATAATCCAGAAGGCTGCCATCACCGGCCAGAGTAGCCGGATCGATCGTCAACGGCGGCCGAGAAGAGAAGAAGATCATCCAGAAGGCACCGGCGAACACCACGACCATTACCATCGGAATCCGAATCAGCCATTTTCTCACGAGACCTGTCCCTCCGAATGGAATTACTCGGCAAAACCCACCATCTTCGTATCCCCACGAAACGGTAAACCCTGCTCCTGGTCGGGCAAAAGCGGCAGGTCGTTCTCCTGCCACAGCGGAGCCCAACAACCATGGCGCTCCAGAAGGGCTCGGCCTGCGGCCTGTGCGCTCGCGGGCATTCGCTCATAATGCAGACGCAGTTCCGCGAGACACCACACGCGGTAGCGCGAATAACGAGCACCGCGAAATTGCGCCCCGCCCAGATTCACATCAAAGCGCTTTTTGCCCGCGCGCACAGCCGCCACGTTCGCGTTGAGGTACGGCAGGGAGGTGCCGCCGATCTCGTCGAGCAATGGGCCCCAATCCTCGGGGATCCCGTCCAGCAGCGCGCCGCGACCCTCCGCGATCCGCGTCTTCCAGAGCCGCGCGACCCACTCCAGAACCGAGGGTGCGTGCTTGCGAAGAATCTCCAACGGTACGGGATCGAGGGCGAAATGCCGAAAGAACGGGCCGGCGAAACCGATATCTGCGAGTGTGGGACGCTGGCCCAAAAGGAATGGGCGATCGTGAAAGATCGTCTCGAGCGCTCGCAGGAGGCGATGGTAATCGGCTTCGACCGCGGCAACGCTGTCATCATGGATGCCGTCGCCGGT
>DLYX01000598.1 GCA_003447545.1 Deltaproteobacteria bacterium
TGCCGTTGGCCGCCCGAGCGCCACCACCGCCGGCACTGACGCCCCAGCGCCTGCGGCCGTGGCCATTTCTATTGTGGTGCCCAGCGCGTCGGCGGCATGTCGGAGCCCCTCGTATACGAGATCGGCACCCGGTTCCTTCTCCCCCGGAAGGGTCAGCAAAAGCCCAAGAGGCTCAGCGCCCGCTGCTGCCAGTCCGCGAGTGACCCGACAAACGGCGAGACACGCGCCGATATAGGGGTCGAGGGAGCTGAAAGGCTGCGCCGAACCAACCGCCAGTGCGAGGAGGTCACGTCGTGCGCCGAGACGAAGCACGGCGACATCTCCGGCGAGATCGGGCAGTCCCTCAGATGCGCTCCCTCGCGAAGCTCTTCCCCGGGGTGACACTTCTCGGAAATCAGTCATCAACTCGAGGAGTGCGGCCTCCTGATCTTCGAATATCTCCGCCACCGGGGACTGCCCGTGCTGCGGCAATACAAACTCGGGAGGTTTCTGGTCGCGACGGATCTCCTCGGGCCTCAGTCGCAGGGTCGCTCCCTCGGGCATGGGCAGGTCCAGCAGACGTTCGCCGCTGATGGCTCCGACCTCCCCCACCGTGACCTCTCCCGGCAGGGCCTCGACGAGACTCGTCTCCCCGCGGGCCGACACAAGAAAATCACCGGGCGCCTCACGCAACAAGGAGGAAATATCGGTCCGACCAGCGAAAAGCCGCAATCCAAGACCGGTGGTTTCCAACCAATCTGCCGCGGCCAGCAAACTTCCGTTTCGGCACGAACCGAACCAGGAAAGAATCTCCTGATCGACGGCATTACGAAGAGCCTGTCCCAGCGTGAGAATCCTCTCCGCATAGGATTCCGCCGAAACCTCAGGCAGCGAAATTCGAAAAACGGAATCACCCACTCGGCCTCGACTCTCGTGATCTCGCCTCGGGACACGTGGTAGAACCCCCACGACGACAAGAACAAGCGTATCTTGTGGCGCGGGACTGCGCCCACACTCCCCGCCGCAAACCTCCAGGCCCAACTCTTCGGCGTGACGGGCGATCGACCCGCGCAACGCTCCGGCCTGACCAGAATCGGTCTGATTCTCGCTCCCCGCCGCCAATTGAACGCTATCCATCAGGGCGACAGGCTCCGCGCCGCGCGCCCTCAGCTCCAGACTTAACGAGCCGAGCAAGGCGGCGACCCCCGAACCCTCTGCCGGCAGAACCAACGCCCCCTGCGCCACCAGAACACGGCCACCCTGATCAAGACGAAACCCGCTCTCCGTGAACGAACCCCGTGCCTCACAACTCGCATTCTCCATCCACTGACGTCGACCGCGGGCGACCAGACAGTCTCGGTAGAGAAGTTCCTTGGTCGGGGCCTCCCCGTCGTTCGCCCGCTCCGGCTCAATATCGAGCGAGCTCAATCCGGAATCCGATCCGTCTTTCGTCCGGTATGACCGAAGCCGCCCGCACCCCGTTCCGTGGTCTCTCCAATCGGAAGATCATCCGCCCCGGTTCGCAAAAGGTCCCAGACGACCTGCACAACGGGAGTCACCACCAACTGTGCGATCCGCTCCAGAGGCTCGATCATCACCGACTCGCCACCAAGATTGACAAGCGCGACGCGCAATTCGCCCCGATAATCGCTGTCGATGGTTCCGGGACTATTGAGCACGGTAATCCCCGAGCGCACCGCAAGACCGCTCCGCGGGCGAACCTGTCCCTCGAAGCCCGGAGGCACCGCTACCCCGAGTCCCGTCGAAACCAGAACGCGTTCTCGGGGCGAAATCTCGAGGGGTTGGGCGATGGCCGCACAAAGATCTACGCCCGCGGCACCGGAGGTCATATATTCCGGCAAGGGCGCCTCAATCTTTCCGATGCGCCAGATACCCGTTCGCAGAGAGCCCGCCATCCCCATCCCTCACTAGGTCAGGCGCATCGACGCGTCAGTCACGGAGCCTGCCGGCACCTTACCCAGCAGGGACACAAGAAGATCCTGCTTTCCGAAGAGCTCGGCTGCGAGCTCGCGGATATCGTCTTGAGTGACCGCATCAATGCGCTCGCTGATCTCATCAATTGGCACGCTTCGTCCCAATTGGATTTCGTTGACCGCGATTCGCCGCATTCGGCTGACGCAACTTTCCAGGTTCAGCAGGATACTGCCCTTGATCTGACTTTTTGCCCGCGCGAACTCTCCGGCATCCAAGCCCTTCTCCCGAAGAGAAACCATTTCGTCCCGCACCAGCCCGACAACTTCCCCCACCGATTCAGCTCCCAGGGCTGCGTACACACCGACGCTGCCCGCATTCAGAGTGGAATCGAGAAACGAATAAATACTGTAGGCTTTGCCTCGCTTCTCGCGAACTTCCTGGAACAATCGCGAGCTCATTCCTTCGCCAAATGCGGTATTGAGGACGAACGCGGCGAAACGTCGATCATCGAGGCTGGAAAGGCCGGGCACGCCGAGCAACATCTGAACCTGCTCGAGATCTCGTTGATGCACGTGCAGACCCGTCGCGGTATCAGGCACCGTCAAAGCCGGCGGCTCCGTCACACCGGACAAATCCTCGAAAGCCTCCGAGGCCCAGGCCACCAAAGCTTCGTGATTCACACAACCCGCTGCGGCAATGACGATTCGATCGGCACGATACCGTTCGCCGATAAATTGGATGAAGTCCTCACGATGCATCCCGGTCACCGTGTCCGGTGTGCCGCAGATCGGACGCGACAGGGCGTGATCTGGCCATAGCGCCGTATCAAAGAGCTGCTGGGCCTGCTGATCGGGGGAGTCCTCGCTCTCGGCGATTTCCGACAGGATCACGGTTCGCTCACGTTCGATCTCATCGGCAGGAAAAACAGCCTGACAAAAGACATCGCCCAGAACATCGAGTGCGAGAGGGAGATCGGTCCCGAGAACTCTTGCGTAATAGCAGGTCAGTTCCCGCCCGGTGAATGCGTTGAGCACGCCTCCGACAGCCTCGATCTCCTCGGCGATCTTTCGGGCGCTCCGCTTCTCGGTACCCTTGAAAAAAATATGCTCCAGGAAATGGGAAATTCCATTTTCCGGAGCAGTCTCGTATCGCGAGCCGTTCTCCACCCATATGCCGACGGTGGCCGAACGGAACTGATCAATTTCCTCGGAGAGGACGCGGACACCGTTCCGAAGAACGGTGTCCTGCACCTCACCCCTGGTTTTCAATCGCTGCTTTCCTCGGAATCCTCGAAGTCTGCTTCCTTCTTCGACAAACGAATCTTGCCGTTTCGGTCCACTTCGAGAACCTTGACCCGCACAACGTCCCCCTCACTCAGAACGTCGGTCACCTTGGCGACACGCTCATTCGAGATTTGTGAGATATGGAGCAGGCCGTCACGACCCGGCAGCACTTCCACGAACGCACCGAAGTCCTTGATCGAACGGACAGTGCCTTCATAAATGGTGCCCACTTCGGGCTCAGCGGTGATTTCCTTGACCCGACGAATCGCATGCTGGAGAGCAGGACCATCCGCCGAGGCGATCTGAACGGTGCCATCGTCCGACACGTCGATCGAACAACCGGTCTCTTCGCACAAACCGCGGATCACCTTGCCACCTGGGCCGATGATATCGCGGATCTTGTCCGTCGGGATCTTCACTGCCTCAATTCGAGGCGCGAAGGGCGACATTTCCGTCCGTGCGCTTGTCAGCTCCTTGGCCATCTCGCCAAGGATATGAAGCCGACCGTCGCGGGCCTGCTCAATCGCCTTCTGCATCACGGCCTGAGTCACACCGGCAATCTTGATATCCATCTGAAGGGCCGTGATCCCCTCAGCGGTACCCGCAACCTTGAAGTCCATGTCGCCAAGGTGATCTTCGTCGCCCAGGATATCACTCAGAACAGCGATATCATCGCCTTCCTTGATCATTCCCATCGCGATTCCAGCCACCGGCGCTTTGGTCGGCACACCCGCATCGTTCAATGCGAGAGAACCACCACAAACCGTTGCCATCGAAGACGAGCCATTCGACTCGAGAATCTCCGACACGATTCGCGCCACATACGGGAACTCCTCTTCCGTCGGAAGCACCGGCGTGAGAGCGCGCTCAGCGAGAGCTCCGTGACCGGTATCCCGACGACTCGGACCGCGCATGAACTTGACCTCGCCAACACTGAAGGGAGGGAAGTTGTAGTGCAACATGAA
>DLYX01000163.1 GCA_003447545.1 Deltaproteobacteria bacterium
AGGTTGAATACGCCATGGCGCAACGCGCAGAGTTCGTTCTGCACGATCGCGTCGAGGGTGGCCTCTCGAGTTTCTTTCTCTTCTGGCGAGGTGAGGTGCGGGGTCAGAATGATCTCGGCACCGCCACCGAGCAATTGTTCCACCTCAGCCAACCGCGAGAACACCTGCACATCGGGGTCCAGATAGAGGACCCCGCGCCCGCCGGGGCCTCGTCGTGTCGCTTCCTCTTCAAGCAAAACCTGCAGAAGGCGTCCCTTCACCGCGGTGGAGGCCTCGACAATATCGTGCGGGAACAGAAAGTTTTCGAAATTATCGAAACCCAGATCCCGCGCCAGCATGACTCGATCGAATGCCTCGATGGTCGCCGCCTCGGAGGGAACTTCACGCTCGACCAGACAGACCACAAATGTCACGTCCGGCATCACGCTCTTGACCGTCGCGGCCAACGTCGCAGCTTTCGCCAGATAGTTGCTGCAGCAACTGGTGGTGACAATCATACGCGCGCCTCGGCCAGCATTCGCGACAGGAACGACTGGTGGTGCATCACTCGGAGCGGTTGCGCGGCGCCTGCCTTCACCAGGGAATCGACATCGCCAGGATCGAGCAGAAACCCTCGCAAGGCGGCTTCATTCTCGAAAACCCGGCCAAGGACATCGCCAGATGTAACCGAGGCCGCGATGTTTCCGCTGGCACGCCCGGTCAAAACAGGGACCCCGGCCGCGTGTGCCTCGGCCATCGTGTAGCTGGCAGACTCGACCACCGTGGACCAGAGCAGCACCAGATCGATCTCATGGTCCTGCAGGAGTGCGACGGAAGCATACGGGTTTCCATCACAAGTCGAGTACGGGACAGTTTCCACGCCCGCGGTGGTGGCGCCTTGCGCGTCGCCGATATGGAAAATTTCGAACCTGGCCCGCACCTCGGGGTCCGCGAGCAGACCTTGCCAGACCAACCAACCCTTATTGGGCAATGCATGCCCCAGATAGGCGAGTCTCGGCTTGGTATGAGGGAGCGGATCCTTCTCCCGATAGGGGGTGAAGATCACTTCCGGCACCACGCGGCATCTGCCCGCTACCCCGTCGAGACGTTGCAACGCTGCAGCAAGGTGATCGTGCAGGGCCGCCGAAGGCAGCAGCACCTCGTCGGCCGCCCCCAATAAACGATCAGCCGCGGTCTGGATCCGGGGCAGCAGTTCGGCAAAGGTCGTCTCGTCCCAGCCAAAATTTCGCGCCAGAAACGAGAACTCACCAGCGAGGTTCCGGAACTGCACAACATGTTCGTCGTGGAGGTAGACGAGAATTTTATCGGTCCCGGAAAAAGTGCCCAGCGCCTCGAGCAACTCAGGTTCGAACCCAAGAAGGTGATGGATGGCCGTGGCACGGACCCGGCCCGTAGCCAGCAGCGCTTCCACCTCCGATTGCACAAACTCTCTCGAGCAATGGTCAGCAATCAGATCCTTGCCGCGGCGCCATGTATAAGTCCGCGGCGTCAGTCCCGCGCGCGGCGAGAGCACCCAGACCAAGAACCCCTCCTTCTCGAGCGCCTCGATCTCCGCGCGCACAAAACGGTCGACGCCGGAGACACTGACCTGAGGGTCCGTATGGGAAAGAATCAGCACGGCATCCTCGCGGCAATCGGCTGCCGCGGCTCTGTCCCGCGTCAACTGCACGGCCGCCGACGGGGGCGTATCCTGCGAGAACCCCGAGGCTCCCGAGGCCCGATCTCTGCTTTGCTCACGCCACCATTGACGCAGGCCCTGCAGGAGGCGCTGCTTGCGCTCACGCGCCATCGGTTTCCCCCAGCCACTCCGCCAATCGCTGGCGCAGACCACCGAAGGCTCCATTGGAAAGAATCGTGACCACGTCGCCTTCGCGAACCTCCTGTCGAAGGTGATCGTAGATTTCATCGGGATCCTTGCAGACGAAACCTTTTGCTCCCCGTGCCTCGAGTTGTTCGATGGCGGTCTCGGGCGAAAACCTCTCGTCGTCCGCAAGCAATTCCGGGCGGTTGACGGGGCCGATACAGACACAATCCGCACCGGCGAGAGACTGAGTGATCTCGTTCTGGAAGATGCTTCGACGCGTCGTATTGGAGCGCGGGTCGAACAAGGCCCAATGACGCCTGTCGGGGAAACGGCTGCGCACCGCCGCCAGTGCCAGTGCGATCGAGGTGGGATGATGAGCGAAATCGTCCACGAGCGTGATCGAGCCATCGACCACCACTTCCTGGCGTCGCCGCACCCCGTGAAAACTCGCCGCAGCTTCGCAAATCACATCTGTCGAGACGTCGAAGGCACGCGCCAGAAGGGCCACACCGAGCAGGTTGCGCGCATTCATCGCGCCGAGCATGGGGGTCACGAAATCGATCGATTCACCCGGGCCTTCGGCACGAAAGCGGAGTCCCTCAGGGCCATCCGCAAGCCCCGAAATCTGCCAATCTGCGGGCGCCCCTTCCGCGAAACTGACAAAATCATGCCCACTCGCCTGCGCGACTTCGATTCCCGCCGGGTAATCCGCGCTGACAACCAGAGGCGCCTCGTCCGACAGCAACGCGAGAAGGTCGGCAAAGCTCGACTGGACATGAGCGAGATCTCTGTAGATGTCCGCGTGATCGAACTCGACGGATGTGAGCACGACGCCTTGTGGTTGGTAATGAAGAAACTTGGGCCCCTTGTCGAAATATGCCGAGTCGTACTCGTCACCTTCCAGGACAAAGGGACTTCCGGTGCCGATGGCACAGGGCCCTGGAAGGTCCAGAGGAGCGCCCCCGATAAACCAGCCGGGATTCCGGCCCGCTTGCTGCAGGACCCACGCAAGAAAGGTCGAGGATGTGGTTTTCCCATGAGTGCCCGCCAACACCAGCGGCACTCGCTCCGGCAGGCAAAACCGAGCCAGCGCCTGCGGCATCGACAGTGTTTCGATATCCGCCTCACGCGCCGCAATCGCTTCGGGATTATCCCGGGAAATCGCGTTGCCCATGACGACCAAATCCGGTCGCGGGTTCAGGTTCTCGCCCCGATAGCCGCGCGCTACATCCACTCCGAGTCTCGCCAATTCCTCGCTTGCCGGCGGATAAACCTCGAGATCCGAGCCGCGCACGCGATGCCCGAGCGAGCAAAGCAAACCCGCCAGGGCGGTCATACCGACCCCGCCGATCGCTGTGAGATGAATATCCCGGACCGAACTCAACCCAGAGCCTCCATCACGAGGTCGTGAATCCTCGGGCGCCATTCCCGGATTCGATTATTGTCACGCGAGGGATGAACTCGGTTGCTCAACAACACGATATGCACCCGCTGCTCGAGATCCAGCCAAAGCGAAGTCCCGGTAAACCCGAGATGACCGACCGTATGCGGAGACATCCTGCCTCCCGCAGCCGAATTTCTCGCGGCCGGCGTATCCCAGCCCAAAGTCCGCGTCGAACCCGGAACTGTATCGTCGATCGTCCACATTTCTCGCACGAGTTCCCGTGGAAGCAGGTCCCCCTGCCCCCGGCCAGCCGCTTCAATCACGCTCGCCAGCCGGTCCACATCCTCCGCTGTGCCGAAGAGGCCGGCATGCCCGGCGACTCCGGCCATCAGCCAGGCATTCTCGTCCTCGACCTCGCCGCAAAGCGTCTGCCCGCGCCACGCACAGGCCGATGTCGCGGCAATCCGGTCCGATACCGGCTCGACTCGGCCTGCTCGAACCATCGTCAGATCGATATATCCCAGCGCCTCGAGTCTCGCAGGACCAAAGATCCGCCGATGGCAGAACTGATCCAGAGACATCGCACTGGCGTTCTCCACCAGCTGCCCGAGTGCAAGAAAGCCCAAGTCGCTGTAGATCACCTGCTTGCCGGGCGCTGCCTCCGGTCTTTCCCGCTGGACCTGCTCATAGACCCAGGCGCGGGCCTCTCGACTCCCGATGAAATTCAGTCGCCCCAGGCCGCTGGCCTCGCGAAAATATGGCCGATGAGCGGCCAGTCCGGAGGAATGGTTGAGCAGATGCCGGATCGTGACGCCGCTTTTGCCGAAAACTCCGAAATGGGGGAGATAGCGGGCCACCCGCTCATCCAGATCCAGACGACGATCACGCACCAACATCAAAATCGCGATCGTGGTCGCAAGCGGCTTGGTGAGCGAAGCCAGATCGAACACTGTCTCCACAGCAACCGGCGCCTCCGGCAGTTCCAGATTGCGGGATCCGACGGCCTTTTCGTAAACCAGGTCCCCGCGATGGCTCACACGCAAAACGGCCCCGGGAAAGACACGGCTGCGCACGGCCTCCTGCAAGGCTTCGTCCACCCGAGAGAAATTCATCCGACGGAGCCGTCTTCCCGGCCGATCAATCGGCCTCCCGTGTCGGCGGACAGGGATAGTTGGGCCGTCGCTCCCAGAGGGACTGCCAGGTTCGAGGACCCGTGGCCTACCGCAGCGCCAAAGCCGATCGGCACCTCGAGGTCCCCGAGGCAATCGAGAATCGTCTCTCGAAGTTCTGCTGGCGAACCGCAGCCATCCATTGCCCCGAAAACGAGACCGCGAACACCGTCGAGGGCCCCGGATTGGCGCAGCTGAATCAGCAACCGGTCCACTCGGCGCTGCGGCGCCTCATGGTGGTCTTCCAGAAGGGCGATGCTGCCGTCGAACACCGGGGCCGCCGGCGTTCCCAGCAGCGAGGCAAGCACGGTAAGACACCCCCCGCGCATCGGACCGGTGGCCTGCCCGGGGTGGAAAATAGTCGGAATCGGGACGGACCACCCGCGGCCGGCCGTCAGGTCCAGTAAATGCCTGAAACCTGCGCCCTCGGCTTCACGGACGAGATCGTGGGCGACCATCGGCCCGTGGATCGCGTGCCCCCCGGCGGCTTCGACGGCCGTCAGTAGAGCCGTGGCATCACTGAAGCCGATGACCCATTTTCGAGCCAGAAGAGGA
>DLYX01000356.1:0-1751 GCA_003447545.1 Deltaproteobacteria bacterium
AGTACGCGCAACCCCAGCAAGCCGCCCCAATCCTGACAGACCATGGTGAGGTCGGTGAGCTCACCATGGTCTGTCAGGATTGGGGCGGCTTGCTGGGGTTGCGCGTACTGACCGAGCACCCGGATTGGTTTGCCCGCGCCGTGGTGGCCAATACCGGATTGCCCGACGCCAAGGGCATTCCCGACGAGATGGCCGGCCCGATGCGCACGATGCTGGAGAACACCCCGGCACTCCCGATTCCCGAGATGTTTGCCAAACTCAGCGCGAACGAAAACGGTGTCGGCTTCATGTACTGGGTCAAATATTGCGCCGAATTTCCGGATCTCGATATCGGAGCCGTGGTGAACCTTTCTTCGGGCGACAAAATGAATGCCGATGAAATCCGCGCCTACGAGGCGCCCTTCCCGGATGAGACCTACAAACAGGGCGCCCGTCAGTTCCCGTCGCTCGTCCCGATCATTCCCGACGACCCGGCGATTCCGGCCAATCGGGAAGGCTGGAAAGTTCTGGAGGCGTTCGAGAAACCCCTGATCACGATCTTTGGCGAGAGCGATCCGGTCAGCCAGGGCGGGGAAAAACGGTTCCGGAAATCGGTTCCCGGGGCGCAGGGGCAAAAGCATCAGATCCTGAAAGGCGTCGGACACTTTCTTCAGGAAGAAGTCGGTGAGGAATTCGCCGCCTTGATCCTCGATTTCTGTAAAGCCAACCCTATCCGGTCGGGCAGATGAGCATATTGAAGAAAATCTTTGGGGTCCTGTCCTGCCTTTTGGTGCTCGGAATTATTCTTGCCTGGTTCAATGGAGGCTCTGGTCTCTACCGGATGTATCAAGCGACATCGCCGACCACCGCGCCCGCAGACTATACGCTTCAAGACGACACTCTGGTGGACATCCCTCCGTTCGAGCCAAAGAAATCGACCTCTTACAACCCCGAGAAGAATTTATATTGGGGCGATCTGCATGTGCACACGGAAGCGAGCTTTGATGCCAAGCTCTTCGGCACGAACCTGACGATCGAAGACGCCTATCGCTTTGCCCGCGGGGAGTCGCTGCGCAGTCCCGGCGGGGAAAGCATGCAATTATCGCGACCTCTCGACTTTGTGGCCATCACCGACCATGCCGAGGGTTTCGGGATGCGCACCCGTTGCGGCGACGAGGGCCTCACGGTTGTCGAGAAAGTGAATTGCTGGTTTCTCGAAAAGCCCAACGTGATCACCTTCCAACTCCTCCGCGGGATTGCGGTGCAACCTGGGGATTCCTCGAACACCGAACCTGACGGAAGTCCCAGCCCCGCTGGCATCTACCAGCCCGAAGCTCGTCGACCTTCCGACATCTCCCTCCTGCCGCTCTGCAAGTTCGGTGAAGGTGGTGTGGAACGCTGCTTCCGCGACAGCAACGCCGACTGGGCGGAATATATCGAATTGGCCGATCTCTATTACGACCCCGGTACGCTGACCACATTTGCCGCCTATGAATTCTCACCCAGCCTGCCCGACTCCGGCAAGCACCATCGCAATGTCATCTTCAACGACACTCGTCAGTTACCCGAACACGCGATCTCGTCGCTCGACGTCAATAATGCTCTCGAGCTCTGGCGTGGGCTGGAGGAAACCTGCACCGAGCCCTGCGACTTCCTGACGATTCCGCATAATATGAACAAGGGATGGGGGTTGTTCTACAGCCGCTATACCTGGGATGGAAAGCCCTACGACATCGAAGACTGGCGGCTGCGCAAACGACGCGAGCCTCTGG
>DLYX01000356.1:2065-11421 GCA_003447545.1 Deltaproteobacteria bacterium
CGACGCGAGCCTCTGGCCGAAATGTATCAGGTGAAGGGCGCCTCGGAATGTGCGCTGGGCGTGGGAGCCACCGACGAAGAATGTGCCTTCAGTCAAATTCTGGCCCCATGCGAGCCCGGACAAAAAACCGGATGCGCGTTTCAGACAGGCTTCGCCCGCCAAGGACTGAAGGTCGGTATGGAACTCGATCAGGAACTCGGATTCAACCCGCTGGCGTTCGGGATGATCGCCGCCACCGACACTCATAATGCCTCCCCGGGAGACGTCGAAGAATGGGATTTCGTGGGCAAGACGGGTGCGATCAGCTCCCCGGCGATTCGCCGCTTCCGGCAACTCAGCGACGACACTCCGCCTTATAGTGGCATCCTGCAATTCTACACCTCGGGCGGCATTGCCGGGGTCTGGGCCGAGGAAAATACTCGCGAAGCTATTTTCGCCGCGATGCAACGACGCGAAGCCTATGCGACATCCGGCCCACGTATGATGCTGCGATTTTTTGCCGGTTGGGGCTTTGCGCCTTCGATCATCAACGACGCTGCCCCCATCTCGACCGCTTCCTCCGGCGGCGTGCCGATGGGTGGCGTGCTCCAACCCGAAGCGGACCAGATCGATAGCCCCACATTTTTCGTATGGGCGGCTGCCGACACACAGAGTGCCCCCTTGCAGCGGGTCCAGATGGTCAAGGGCTGGATCGATGCGAACGGCGAAACGCACGAAAGGGTCTGGGACGTGGCCTGTGCCGACGGGAAGAAAGTCGACTCGGCAACACAGAGATGCCCCGACTATGAGGCTTCCGTTAACCTGCAGGATTGCAGCCTCGAAGGCGACGGGGGTGCCACCGAGTTGATGGCGGCTTTTCGCGACCCCGACTTTGAGACCGACCAGGCCGCCTTCTACTACGTGCGTGCCCTGCAGAACCCGACCTGTCGATGGTCGACCTATGATGCCATCCGGCTGGGCATCGATCCCGATCCGCGCGTGCCTGCCACCATCCGCGAACGTGTCTGGTCCTCGCCGATCTGGATTGACCCATGAACTATGCCCCCTGACTCCTGACCCCAGGGAACCCTGCCCCGATCAGGATGAAAAACCGGGGCCGCCAGAGCGAGCGACAAATTTGGCGCAACAGGAGAGAGACAATGGCAAGCAACATCATCCCGGAGTGTTCGGCGAATACGAGTCCCGATTCGATGTACAAGATGCTGGCCGAGTCAGGCTGCCTGGTGATTCATGATATCGCCACGCCCGATGCGATCGCGAAAGTCCGGGACGAGCTTGCAGAAACAATGGCTTCGGCACCCGTGGAAGAGAACGATCCGGCATCTTTCTACGCGGGCAAAACGCGCCGGGCGGTGGCCCTGATCCACCGCAGCCCGACAGCACTTGAGCTGATGATGGACGCACGGATCGAGAAACTCTGCGACCAGCACCTGCTGGAGAACTGCGATCGATACCACCTGAATGTGACCGCGGCCGTCGACGTCGGACCTGGCGCGCGGGATCAGGTTCTTCACCGGGAAGAGGATCTCTTTCCTTACTTTACCTTACCGCGCCCCAACCTGATTCTCGCAACCATGTGGGCCCTCTCGGACTTCACCGTCGAAAATGGCGGAACCCAGCTGGTCCCGGGAAGTCATCGCTGGGAGGAAGGTCGAGTCGCGGAGCCCTCTGAGGTTGCGCGCGCGGCCATGCCGGCCGGATCCGTTCTGGTCTGGCTGGGCGGCACCCTTCATGGCGCCGGTGCCAACATCACAATCGACAACTGGCGCTATGGGATGATCCTGACATATGCGCTCAGCTGGCTGAGGCAGGAAGAAAACCAGAACCTCTCGATGACACTCGAAGAGGCCTTCTCGCTGCCCGAAGCCGTCCAGAGCCGGATGGGCTTCTCGATGGACTATGAAGGCGGTCTGGGATTCTACGATCCGTCCGTCATCCTGAAGGCCGGGAAATGAGCCGGGTTCCCGCAGAAGTCATTCGCGAAAGCTGGCCACCAATGACTTCCAGCGATCGGTGTCGCGCCCCGGGTTGAACGGCACGTAGAAACCGATCCGGTCCAGCACGCCCTCATAGCGCGCCTTCATCTTGCCGGCGATATCCGACCATGTGCCGGTCACCGTGAACACGTCCAGCATTTCATCGGTAATCAAATCCGCCATGCCCGCCCAATCACCGGCCCGACTCTTGGTGGTCAGGTGCGGCGCGACATCTTCCCAGCCGTGGGCTGCCAGAACAGGCTTGTAGGCTGGAGTGGATGCGTAAAAGGAAATCTGACTGCGCACCATCTGGCGCATCGCTTCCCTTTCCTTGTCGCTGTCGCCGACAATCGTGAAGCAAGTGGACGCGAGCTGAATGCTGGACGGGTCTCGGCCCGCTTTCGCCGCCCCTTCCGCGATCCATGGCCGGACATAGTTCTCGACATACTCCACCGAATGCAACGGGTGAACGTGAAATCCATCGCACATTTCGCCGGCCAGGCGGCAGATATAGGGATTCACGCCGGCGATATAGATGGGAATTTGCGGATAATCGATCGGCCCCGGATTAAAGAAAGGGCTCATCAGGGTGAATTCGTAATACTCGCCCTTGAACGCAGGGGTGGTCCCGTTCTGAAAACAATCCCAGGCGGCGCGAATCATCTGGATCATCTCCCGCAACTGCGGACCGGGCTTTTGCCAATTAACGCCGAAGCGACGCTTGTTATGGCCACGCACCTGCGTGCCCAGGCCGAGAATGAATCGTCCTCCCGATTGCTGCGCGAGATCCCACGCCGTCATCGCATGCACCATCGGACTGCGCGGGAAGGCGACCGCGATCGAGGTGCCCAAATCGATGCGCGAGGTATGCTCGGCGGCCAGTGCGACCGGGAGATAAGGGTCGTGGGACGTCTCGGCGGTCCACAACCCGCTGAACCCCAGCTCCTCCACCTCCCGCGCGGCGGCGGGAACGTCGGCCAATCTCGCTACAGCAAGCCCCGTATCCAATTGCACCATCAGCGACCTCCGATTTTCTCGATCAACGATTCCGAACTTTCAGGGCCCGTTGGATCTCGCGCTTGGCTTCGCTCTCCTTCAGGTCCTGGCGTTTGTCCTGTCTCTCCTTGCCGCGGGCGAGAGCGATTTCGACCTTCGCCTTTCCGTCCTTGAAATACACCCGGGTGGGGACCAAGGTAAAACCCCGTTCTCGGGTTTTACCACCGATTCGATCAATCTCTTGTCGGTGCAAGAGTAATCGACGGACCCGCTCCGGGTCAGGAGCGTCCTGATTCGCATGGGTCCAGGGAGAAATATGAACACCAACCAATTCGATCTGGCCTTGCCGCGTGACCCGCGCATAGCCGTCCTTCAGATTGATCCGCCCCTCACGAAGGGACTTCACCTCGGGCCCCAGCAACACGATTCCCGCCTCGAACTTTTCGTCGAGGGAGTAGTCGTGGCGCGCCTTGCGGTTGTCCGCCACCTGCTTCACTCCGGACTCACGAGCCATGGTCGGAAGATAGCAGGCCGGAAGCGGTGCGCGAAGCATGCCACTTTCCACACTTGCAAAATCGTCTCAACAAGCGTTTCACAGAGAAAGAATGACTTTCCCAAATTGGATTCTCATCGGATTGACCCTCGCGGGTGCGATTATCGCCACTTTCGGAGTTGCCCTGATGTCACGACGTGAACCGGAGATTGTGAGACCCGAGGATGGGCTCGCCACCACACCGATCGGCCGGCTCAAAGCAGTGATTCAATCGGGCGACTGGAACAAGGCCCTGCCACCCGTTCTGGTGATGAGCGGGCTGATCCTTCTGATGGTCTTCGGCTCCCTTTGCCTCGTGATCATCCGAGGGCAGCTCTACGGGGGTGGAATCATGTTGGTTGTCGCCGTGGCGGCGATCGTGAAACTTGTGCGGGATTGGCAACGCGGGGCTTGATCGGCCCCTTGGCGAAGCGATCTCAGGCCGCTGCCAGATTCTTGATGCGGTTCTGGCCGTCCACCATAACCACTTTGGGCTTGTAGGCCCGGGCAGCCTCTTCTTGCATCCAGGTGAAAGCGCCGATGATTACGAGGTCCCCGACAGCTACCTTGCGCGCGGCGGCACCATTGACGCAGATGACACCGGAGTCGGCCTCGCCTTCCAGAACGTAGGTCTCAAAACGTTCGCCGTTATCGACGTCCCAGATCTGGACTGCCTCGAACTCGACCAGGTCCATTCCTGCCATCAGCGTGCGATCAATCGTAACGGAGCCCTCGTAATGCAGATCAGCCTGCGTCACGGTCGCTCGGTGAATCTTTCCACGGAGCATCTTTCGCATGCCCTGCCCCGGTTGCTCTCGACTCGTGTCCATCATTTTCTCCACTCTCATCGCCGCCCGCGCTCGGCCAACCAGGGCGCAGCGCCATCCCCGGGATAACTCGTTCCCGGCGCGGGAGTAGGCTTTGCTACCGCCAACAACTCCGGAGAGGTTTCCCGTGGATCCATGCGCACATTATCGATCAACCTGACGCCATCAAGCCACACGGCCACCGCCAACTGCACCGGGCCTGTAATGGTCTGAACTGGTTCGAGGGAGTCCGGGCAGACCACTTCGCCGTATTCCAGACGCGCATCCCCCGCTTGCGCCAATCCGGTCTGCAGAAGCTGGCGTACACGAGCGGAGTCTCGCAATCCGTCCGCGACGGCCAACCGCGCGACATCGAGAGCGCGGGGCACGCAGACGGCCGCCGCGCGACCGGCCGGAGACAGCCGCGAATTCCGGCTCGACATCGCCAGACCGTCCGCTTCGCGGGCAACCGCGCCGCCGATGATCTCGACACCGAAGTCCAGATCGCGCGCCATCCGGCGCACCACAGCCAACTGCTGATAATCCTTCTCGCCAAAAACAGCGAAATGTGGCTGCACGGCGTGAAACAACTTGGTCACCACCGTCGCAACACCACGAAAGTGGCCCGGCCGCTTTGAGCCGCAAAGCCCCTCGGTCAACTT
Organism: Deltaproteobacteria bacterium; assembly: GCA_003447545.1. Classification (GTDB taxonomy): domain Bacteria; phylum Desulfobacterota; class Binatia; order UBA12015; family UBA12015; genus UBA12015. The sequence goes on from DLYX01000356.1 coordinate 7,038, forward strand.
CTCGACATCCACCAGACTGGAAAAATCGTCGGCGTACATCGACTGGGCCGCAGGCGAAAAGACGATATCGACGCCCTCGCGAGCCAATAATGCGCAATCTCGCTCCATCTCTCGAGGATAGGAGGTGAGATCTTCCTCACGATCGAATTGAATTGGATTGACAAAGATCGAGACGACAACCCGATCCCCTCGCCGTTTGGCTTCTCGCACCAGGGAAAGATGGCCTTCGTGCAAAAAGCCCATCGTCGGCACCAGCGCGATCCGCAACCCGGCAGCTCGGGTGCGCTCGGCCCAGACCCGCATATCGGCGACTGCATCAATCTGCCGCAGGCCATAGCCGACGCGTTCGGTTTTACCCGAGGCGTGATAGGACTCCGCGTCGCTCGGAAATGTTCCCGCGGCGACTTCCGATCGGTAGGCCCGAACCGCATCGGTGACCTGATCTCCCAAATTAGCAAATTTGCGAACGAAACGCGGCCGTTTTTCACCCGAATCCAGTCCCAGCAAATCATGCATCACGAGAACCTGACCGTCGCAATATGGGCCGGCACCGATACCGATGGTCGGGATTTTCAGCGTTTCGGTGATCTCACGCGCCAGATCCAGAGGGACGCCCTCGAGCACAATGGCAAAAGCGCCCGCTTCCTCGACGGCACGCGCATCCTTGAGCACCTGTGCCCGGCCGGCAGCATCGCGCCCCTGAACTTTATGACCACCCATTCGATTTACGGCCTGGGGCGTCAGCCCAACGTGACCCACAACCGGAATCTCGGCACGGACCAGAGCGGCGATCGTGCGCGCCACTTTTTCTCCGCCCTCCAACTTCACCGCCTCGGCACCCGCTTGAATCAGACGACCCGCGTTACGCACAGCCTCCTTTTTCGAGACGTGGTATGACAGGTACGGCATATCGCCGAGGACCAGCGCGCGTGGCTTGGCGCGAGCGACCATCTTCGTGTGGTAGGCCATCTCGTCCATCGTGACCGCGACTGTCGAATCAGCCCCCTGCACAACCATGCCGAGGCTGTCCCCGACAAGAAGAATGTCGACACCCGATCGGTCAATCAGCCGAGCGAACGTGCAATCATAAGCGGTCACCATGGTCAGGTGAGCGGAGAGGCCCTTGGAGCCCTGAATTCCCGGAACGGTAATTTTCTCATTCATCGAATCTGATCTCCCGGCCGGTCGGAAAGATCGGATATCGACAAATATGTCGGGCCCCGTCCCGAAACAAAGACGGCAAAAAATCCGCTTTGTTTCTTTTCCGTCCCGGTCCAGCTTGGCCGCGGTCTGAAAACCGTCAGCTGCTATCTGGATCCCAGCGGTATATTTTCCTGCCCTCCAACTCATGAGTTCCGGGAAGGGTTCGGAGCGGTTGCATCGAGTTGATGTCCGCCCGGAATTGGCAATCCCGGTGGTGCCCTCACGAGAAGGCTTGCAGACCTTCACGATTTGAAATTTATACGTTCTGCTCTTCGCGACGCGTCCTCGGGTACTCCGGCCCCTGGAGGGCTCCCAGTCCCGACTTCACGCTTGAAGTTTCTTTCTTTTGCTCCTCGTAACGAGCCCTGCGGACGACAACAAGACCCCGGCAAAATGGTTTATTTACTGATGAATCGTCAGTTTCAGGCCTGCGGCGGATCGCTGATCTCCGCCCGGATCGCTCCCCTAAAAGATACTCACGATCGTGTATTTGTGAGCATCAGCCTACTCGATATTGCGTTTCCGGAGAAGCCGTAAATAGGGATGGCTGGCCGGCCGCAATCCAGAAGCCCCGAAAGAAGAAGCCAGAGGCCGCTTCCGACCGAAGGCGGCCCCGAAAACCGCAGGAACTTTGGCTTTTTTCGCAACTGCGTCGTGCGATTCGAGCACTTTTCAAAGCTATGCCCGAAGTGATAGAGAAAGTCAGGCCCGCGAATTGCGGAATTTTCCAAAATAGAGGATCGATTCGAAATGCTGAACAATATGAATTTCAAGGGGATGGCGACATGCCTAGCTGCTATCGTCCTCCTTCTCGGCGGATGCACACAGAATGAGGCGCCCAAAACCGCGGCGCCGGCAGACCAGAACTCGGCAGGACTCCCACCGGCGCAACCCGCGAAACCAGCAGTTGTCTACTACGACGAACTTTACGTCGATGCCGAGGCGGAACCCGATGAGGGCGAACCGCCTCTCGAAGTGCAATTTACATCCATTGTCGAAGACAACACTGGCGCCGTCGAATGCGAGTGGGATTTCGGCGACGGCTCTCCCAAGGTGAAGGCGTTGAACCCGAAGCATACCTACACCATCGAAGATGACTTCATTGTCGTCATCGAGTGCACCGACGCCAAAGGGGTAAGCGGAGAAACCGAGATCGACGTCAGCGCATACACCTACGATTGATCGTCAGGCGCGCGGAAGCGCCGGCAGATGCAGAAAGGCCCGTCACGCGATCCGTGTCGGGCCTTTTATGCTTCAGATCTCGAGCAACGCCTTGCGAAGCAACGCGGCGATACGACGCACACCCCGATCCTCGCGAATCAACGCGTTGTTGATTTCCAACTCGACATAGGGAACCTGATGCGCTTCCCCGTGTCGCTTGGCCGCGTAAATCAAACCGTCATAGCCCGAGTACGGTTCGTTATACCGCACCCGCAGACCAAGCCGCTTCAAGGCCCGACCGAAGGCCCTTGCGAGCGGCACGTGAGCGTCGAATAGAACACCGATATCAAAGTTGCGCGCATGACCATCCATTACCGGGGTAAAACTGTGGATCGAAAGCAACCGAACGCCACCCGGAAATTTTCGACACGCTTGCCCCAACGAGGCATCGATACGCGCATGATAGGGAGCGTGCCAACGTGACAATCGCAATCGTCTCTCCACAGGAGTCAATCGTTGATTTCCTGGAATCAGAACCTGATCACTCTCGGCCGGGATCAGGGATGACTCACCCGGATGCCGATTGGGGTCGACTAGAAGCCTTGAAACAGATGAATAAATCGCTGATGCGGGCAAATCCCGAGCGAGAACTTTCTGGACTTCCCGCGCACCGATATCCCAGCCGATATGATCCGCGATTTGCTCACGAGCCAGCCCCAGGGAGCGATAGCCCCGCGGAATTCGCTTCGACGCGTGCTCGCATGTGAGCACCCAATGCCGGATTTTTGTTGTATCCTGCTTCATAAATCGCCTCCCAGAGGTACAGTTTTAAAACAGCTTCGGAAAGCGATCCACAAATGAAGTTGACGGCAAGACCGAATCTACCTAGGATAAAACAGTATTTGGGTATGCTGCCCGCTCTCAATCGCCAGGAAGGTCAATAGCGGCTCCATGGTCCGACGCGAAAAAACAAACTACGTCATTCAATCCGTTTCGCACGCCTTCGATGTGCTCGAGCAGTTTAGCGATGAGACCGACGAACTCGGGGTCACCGAACTTTCCAAGCGCCTGAAGCTGCACAAGAACAACGTCTTCCGACTGCTCGCCACCCTCGAGTCACGCGGCTATATCGAGCAGAACAAGGCGACCGAGAACTACCGTCTCGGCCTGGGATGTCTGAAACTGGGACAGACTTTTGTCTCGCAGATGGGCCTGTTGCGGCAAGCTCTTCCGATCATGCAGGAAGTCGTCGAAAAAACCGGCGAAACCACCTATGTCGGCCTGCTTCGCCGAGGGGAAGTCGTCCCCCTGCAATCGATCGACTCCGATCAGGCCGTGCGCGCGATTTCGCTGATCGGTCGCGCCCTGCCCCTGCATTGCACGGCTGCAGGCAAGGTCCATCTGGCTTTCGAGTCGCAGGAGGGCCTCCGCAATGGACTGCCGGAATCCCTCACTCGGCACACCGAAAATACCCTCACGAAAAGATCCGACCTGATTGCCGATCTCAAGGCCGCCGCCGATTGCGGTTATACCTGCGAATCGGGCGAATACCTGCCCGACCTCGCGGCCATTGCCGTTCCTATCCGAGATTATACGCGAGCGGTGGTTGGTAGTCTGGCCATTTCGGCGCCCGAATATCGACTGACCCGGGAGCGTATCGAATCTGAAATTGCTCCCGAAGCTCTTCGCGCTGGCCGCGACCTCTCGGCGCGGCTCGGGTTCAACGGTTAATCCCGGCAAAACTTCCCGCTCCGTCTTGAAATGGCTTCAAGGCTCTTTTGGGGAGAGGCATATTGCGCCCCCGCTCAGACTTGTTAGCTAATAAATAGACCCGCGGCAGTTCAGAAGAACTGATACGCAACCCCAAAAACCCATAGGTAGGAGGATACACCGGCGTGAAGATTCTGGTGCCCATCAAACGTGTCCCCGATCCCCAGACCAACATCGTGGTAAAACCCGATGGGTCCGGAATCGCGGAAGATAACGTCAAATTCGTCATCAACCCCTTTTGTGAGATCGC
>DLYX01000356.1:11721-12629 GCA_003447545.1 Deltaproteobacteria bacterium
ATCAACCCCTTTTGTGAGATCGCAATCGAGGAAGCTCTCCGAATCAAGGAAAACCAAGGCGAAGCCGAAGTTATCTTGATTTCGATCGGTGATGCAGTCTGCCAGGAGCAGCTGCGAACCGGTCTCGCCATGGGAGCCGATCGAGCCATTCTTGTGGTGGCCGACAAGCCACTCGACCCGGCGACAACCACGGAAGTTCTGGCCAAGATCGTGGCCGACGAGCAGCCTGAGCTGGTCATGCTCGGCAAGCAGTCGATCGATGATGACGCTAACCAAACAGGACAATTACTCGCATCGACTCTGGACTGGCCGCAGGCCACGTTCGCGTCGAAAGTCGAATTTAGCGACGACAAAGCCGATGTCACGGTGACCCGAGAAGTGGACGGCGGGCTGGAAGCAATTGCCTTCTCGCTCCCCGGAATCATCACCACCGACCTTCGGTTGAACGAACCGCGATATGCTTCCCTGCCCGGCATCATGAAGGCAAGGAAAAAAGAGCTGAAGGAAATCCCTCTCGCCGAAGCAGGCGCCTCGGATTCTCTTCAGGTCGAAACGCTGACTCTGGTTCCGCCATCCGTCCGTGAAGCAGGCAAGACCGTGGAAACGGTCGATGAATTGGTCGAGCTGTTGCACAGCGAAGCCAAGCTGATCTGAGGAGCATCATCATGAGCAAAGTTCTGGTTTATATCGAGCATGCCCACGGCAAGGTCCCCAAAGCATCCGCGGTTGCGGTCGCTGCTGCCGCAAAGATGGGTGGCGATGTTGTCGCCCTCGTCCTCGGCAAGGGGATCGATGAAGTTGCCGCGCAGGCGGGCGCCCTTTCCGGCGTAAGCAAGGTGGTTGCGATCGACGACGACCGCCTCGAGCACTACCTCGCGGACATCTACGCCGCAGCGACCACTCAGGTG
>DLYX01000443.1 GCA_003447545.1 Deltaproteobacteria bacterium
GCCGGACCAGCGAATATCGGCCCGGTCTGCGGTGTTAGATACCGATACGGAATCGACGGCGGCCGACAGTGTAAGCCATCCGCACTGGATGGGTGTGTGGAACTCTTGGGATGATTGGCTGAACAGTCCTGCGATTACTTCGACCTATGAGAAAGGTCGGCAGAGTCGTTTTCGCCGCTGGCTGGTTTCCCATCCTGACGCCTCCGCAAGGGAGAACATGAATTTGGCTACCACGGCTTCATCGGGTGATCTGGTGGAAATGCTCAACCTGCCGGATGATTCCACGGGGCAGGGATCGGTGGCAGTTCCTGCGGTCGAGACGCCGGAAGGACGTTACGCCTGGTGGATTACTGGAGAGAACCAGAAGGCATTCATTGCTGCTTCTGAGGATGTGGATGATGATTTTGAGCGACTGCACCATCGTTCCCACTGGAGCGGAACGCATCTCAACTGGCTGGATGGCATGACCGCTGCGCCCACCACTGATGAAGCCTATAATAAAGCTGTAACGCTCAAGAGCTACGGACTTGGTGAGCATGATCAAAGACTCAACAAAGAGGTGAAAAAACGTTACCATGACCTGACGACGCGCTCTCTGGGTGTGCTCTCTAACGTACGTCACGGCGGGTTGAAAAAAGATCTTAATTTACTGTTGGAGAATCCGGTATTACCGAATGAGTTCGGGACCTTTCGTGCTAGCAATCCTGGTGGAAACATCATTCCCATCCGTGCCAATGCCGGCTATTTGCCGTCGCCCTACTACCCTCAAAACAACAACTTCACCTCCTGGTATAAACTGCACCAGTATTACCAGCTGTACCGGGGTGGGGGGAATGAAACGGCGGCGGATTGTTTTCCCATGCCATTCCACAGCGCTGGCTTATGGGGAAGTAAACAGGAACCTAACATCAACTTCAACTGGCACAGGCAGAATCTCGATTACTACGGCATTGGGCGCACTCCGATCGTCACCCGGCTGATGCTGGTGTTCTCGACGCGACGTGTGAAGTCGGCTGACGGAGTGAACTACGATTATAAGATCGGGGTCAACCCGGTGGTGGCGCTTTGGAACCCGTACAATGTCAATTTATACTCCCCGCGGTTATGGATCCACATTGTGCCGGGTGCCTTGCAGGTGAAGACCTACCTCAATGGAAATGTTCATAATGACTGGAGGCGGCTCGGTGAGCTGAATCTGAATGTTTACCCGATGGAGGGGCCGGCGTTGGCTACTACACCGATTGTTCTCAAGCCGGGGGAGACGCGTATTTACTCGGCGGTCACGGGCTTTATCCATGCCCATGGGTTCCGGCATGTTGAGCTTTACCCGGGTTATCAGGCACCTGACGCGGAAGGTGGATTTGATTACGATATCCAGGGGCTTACTGGGGTGCCCGGTAGTTCCCGTGTCGAGCTTGCGATGCGGTTTAACGATCAGCGGACGGACCACGGCGGGCAGTACCAGATGTACTGGACGGTGCGTAATGCGCAGACAGGAAATGGCCAGCGATATAACGAGCTCGCAGGCAATCCCGTGATGGATGGAAAACCGATCTATCTGGCCGAGGACAGCGGTGGTGAGCGGGTGTTATTTTCCAATAGCTCGGAGAGGGTTCCCTTTGCCAATTTCCAGTTTGCGATGAAGTCTGGTGAGGATTTGCGGAATCCGGGGGAGGAGTATGAGGGTGATGACTTCCGCTGCCGGAATTTTATCCATGCGAATCCAGCGAACCAGCGTGCGATGTATGGTGAGGCGACCAAGCGGATGCGTGGCATGTCGCAGTACCATGTGCAGATCGATACCGGAGTGGGGAACTCGGTGAGCCCGGACTTTGATCCGGCTACGAACCGGAACTACATCGGCAGTGCGATTTCATTGGGGGGATCGCGTTGGCCGGGACAGACGCGTGTGGTGACCAATGAGTTTCCTGTTGTTCCGGTCACATCCATCGCCTCGCTGATGCACTTCAAGCTGAACCCCGGGGATAGCCGGAACTTTGGCACGGGTCGGCACCTGTGGGAGGTTTCAGCCAATCAAGCGCTGGCGATTGGCAACTCCTTTGCGCATCCCTTGATCGGCGGTGGAAATATCTATCAGGACGTGGAGGATGCTGCTTGTCGGGGAAATCCCATCCAGATGAAGCTGATCCGGGATTTTCACGATCATGCGTATTTGAACAACGATGCCTTGTGGGACGACTGGTATTTTTCCGGGATCACAAGGGAAGACCAGGGGCTGTGGCAGAGTGGCAGAACGATGTCGAAAGTGGTTGCTGATTTTGAAAACGGGCAAGGGAAGCTGGCGAATCCGAATTTGGTTCCATGGACAAGATCCTTGGCTGAGAATGAATCTATCGAGGACCTGTTAGTCGATGGCGGCGTGCCCAAAGTGGGAGCATGGAAAACCTCGGCGCGCTATATGATGTTGCGTGGTGCGTTTAACATCAACTCCACCTCGGTGGATGCCTGGAAAGCCTTTCTTTCCGGAATGCAGGATGAGGAATTTGTCTATACCGACGAGAATGGTCGGACCAAGGTGGCGACTGTGTCCAGCGGGCGTGTGTTGTTTTCCAGGTTCTCCCTGCCGGCATCGGCTGGTGAGGGGGCGAATGCGGGTGATGCGGATTCCTGGTTGGGGGTGCGGATGCTGACAGACAAGCAGATCGATCGTTTGGCAAGGGAGTGTGTCAGGCAAGTCAAGGAGCGCGGGCCGTTTCTTAATATGTCTGACTTTGTGAACCGTCGGCTTGCCGATGATGAGACCGGTGTCTGTGGTGCGCTGCAGGCTGCCATCGACTGGGATGAGTTTCTCGGTCGAACTCCGGATAGCAGTGATGATGAATCGATCAATGGTCGCTACAAGGGTGGCGATGACTACATCACCAGTGACAAAATTGGCGACTGGGATCTGGAGTTTCCGCTCGCTGCCCAAGGATCGCGGTTCACTGGGATTCCCGGCTACCTGACGCAGGCGGATGTGCTCAAGCGTATTGGTAACCAGATTGTCCCGCGTGATGATACCTTCACTGTGCGTGCCTACGGGGAGGCACAAGACTCGGCTGGTAATGTGACTGCCCGTGCCTGGTGCGAGGCTGTGGTGCAGAGGGTTCCGGAATACCTCGATGCGGTTGATGCGCCGGAAACGGCGTATGCCGGATTGACATCGGAGGTGAACAAAACCTACGGTCGTAAGATGCGTCTCGTCAGCTTCCGCTGGTTAAGCGGTGATGAAATTTGAATGCCATGATGTTACCGATTTCTATCAGAAAATGTGGACTAACCTTGCTGGCGGGCATGTTTGCATGTGGTGTGGCTTCTGCCGCGCCTGAAGATAAGAAGATCTATCAGATCCGGTGTGCTGCGACGGGAATTGTCGGCGGGCATCATATCCTGTGGCTGCGGACGGGTGTGGGAAAAAAGCCCGTTCAAGTGCAGCTCAACACGCGTGTGTTTAGTGCGCCCGTCAAATACAAGGGGGTGCCCGTGGCGCAGTTTTTCCCCACAAAAGCAGCTGCCATGGCGGAGAAACCTCCCAAGCCGATTGCCGAGGTGAAGTTGACGGGTCGGTCGGTAATGATCGTATTCCAGCCTCGGAAGGACGCTTCTGGCTACGAGGTGAGCACAACTGCAGAGAAGAATTTCCCCTTTGGTTCGTTCCGGGTGGTGAATTTCTCAAAGGATAAGGTACGTATGGACATGGGAGATAAAAAGAGAGTGATACCACCTGCGAAATCGATCACTTACCGTTTCCTCAAGGGCAACAAGGCGTTGCCGGTCAGCATCATCGTGCGCAGTGCCAAGACAGGTAAGCCACGATACGTCAGGCGCAGCAACTGGTCGATCGCGCCGACCCAGCGCGAGCTTGTGTTACTCTTACCGAATCCCGAAAATGGACTGGTGCGGGCGAAGCATTTTGTCGATTCAAAGATCGAGAGGGAATGAAGAGTAGGGCGAGTTTGCAACTTGCCGACAACTCATGGAGTAATCAAGCTTGGCTGGCCATATCACAAATCCTGCCGGCAAGTTACAAAATTGCCCTACTGAATATGCGTGACATGGTGATCCCTATAATTAGATTAAAGCACAATCCACTCGATGAGCAAGCCACAGGATAAATCATCTCCCAACAATGGTTCCGGAGGCAGGAAGCCATTATCAGACGTGCGCGTTTTTGGCGACCGCACTGAGGCTGAGGTGGTGCAGGCGTATCGTGAGGAGGGTCGTCCGTGGCTGCGCGACCAGCCGGTATGTGAGTTGCTCGCCCAGCACTATATTCTACACGCTGGAATCATGCACGGGCAGTTTCCGCTTGAGATTGTGCGTAAGGATCTGTCTGGCACGTTTATGCTCGCCTGTTTTGGTGGACAGGGAAAAGTCCTCTCGGATGGTCGCTGGATCACCATCAAGGCAGGTCAGGCGTGTTTGCAGCCGCCGTTTGCAGCCAACGCGCTGAAGTGTGTGAAAGGCAAGCCGTGGGATTTCTGCTGGGTGAGATATGTCGAGTCGCGGGATTCTTTGCCGATTGTTTCAGAAATTTCTCCCGTGCGCGGATCTTATCAGGCCGAGCCACTGCATGTGGCGATTCAGGGTTTGATTGCGGAATCGACAGGGGCGGCGGTGCCGGCATCCCAGCACCACTGGGTGGAACTGATCCACCACTACGTGTTACGATTTGCCCAGCCGCACCAGGAGGACGAGAGGCTGTTCAAGCTCTGGCATCAGGTGGAAAAAAACTTGGGTGCCGACTGGTCACTCACGGATTTGTCTAGCACGGCATTTCTCAGCGATGAGCACCTGCGCAGGTTGTGTAAGAAGCAGCTTGGCCGCAGTCCGGTGCAACACCTGACATTCTTGCGCATGCAGCGGGCCAGTGAACTGCTGGCCACCACCGGGGACAAGATTGATACCATCGCCGATCAGGTCGGCTACGCCAGTGGGGCCCATTTTTCCAACGCCTTTACCAAGTGGGTGGGCATACGTCCGTCGGAGTACCGCGAGGGAAGAGCGGGCGGGGAGTAAGCTGAGAAGAGGCTTGGTTGGTCGGGGTGATGGATCGAGTGATGTGGATAATGCGCATGTGGTGGTGGGTTGGCCGTATAGACAGGTCGGCCAATTCTGTGCCATTTTAGGGTTCTGATGTGTCGGGGCTACTCATCTTTTCATTGTAAGCCCTTCCTAATGTCGCAATAAAAAAACACTAACACATCATGAAAAATACAATAATCGGTGCCCTCGTGGCATTAGGAACAATGATTAGCGTAAGCGCTGCTGTCATAGCCGATGGCGACGTCATCAAGTTAGATTTCGCCACCGCTGGCGATGGTGACGGTGGCTCCATCGCGGATTGGAATCAGGTAAGCACAGGTTTAAACACCACGGGCATCACCGCAGGAAACGTGAAGCTGCACGGCGGCGGAACTGTCGATGGCGTGACAATTGCCTTCACAAACCTACAGACTGGATCGTTTAACAACGATGGGGGTGCCGCAAATTGGGGTGGAACGGCTGCCGACGCCTATTACGAGCTCGCGACTGATGACATTTACTTTCATAACGATGCCGATGCCGCCGACTTCAGCGTCACCTTTGGCGGCCTTGACGACAGCCTGAGCTACAACCTCCGGTCTTACACCTTAATCGGCAATAGCGGCGGTACCACTTATACCTACAGCGTGTCCGATGGTGGCGGAACGCAGAACTACAGCGGAACGAATACCAGCCGTTGGACCGCGGGAACGCTGGAAGCGGCTGGAACGGTGTTCTCGGATCTTCAGACCGACGGAAGCGGCAACATCACCGTGACCTACTCAGATCCAAACGCATTGGCAATGAACGCGATCGTTCTTGAAGCAGTGCCCGAGCCATCCACCACCG
>DLYX01000463.1 GCA_003447545.1 Deltaproteobacteria bacterium
ATGATTGCGACTGAAGCCCGGCGAAGACAACGAATTCTCGAGTTTAGCATATTGCTAAGCAATTAGCATTATGCTAAAGTTGATGTCAAACATGTCAGATATTTCCGAATTGCCGTCGACGGCCGGGGGAAAGGGCCAGACTCAGCCGTTACCGAAGGGAAATCAGGGCCGCGCCGAAACTGAGCGGCGATTGATCGAGGCCGCTCTCGAGTTGATCAAGAGAAACGGTATTCTCGCGGGCCTGAATCTTCGGGAAGTTGCCGCCGCCGCGGGCGTCAATCGTGGCAATATTTATCACTACTTCGGCTCCAGGCAGGAATTGCTCCGCGAGGCGATCGCCCGTCGTTTCAAGCTGATCCGAAAACATCTCGATGCTGAATACCGGGAGCTCCCTTTTGTCGAGCGGCGCACGGGTCAATTTCGAGGCGATAGCTTTCAGGACAGCAAACTACGCGCCTTGCTCGTGATGGACGGGGACGAAAGTGTGGAACCCATGCCAGCCTATGAGGGCGCGCTCAGCAGCCTGAAGGAGGACGTCCTCAACGGGGATATTGACCCCGCCCACGATCTCGAGGCATTGCAGGTCGCGCTCTCGGCGATGCTTCGCGGCTACCGGATTTTCCGCGAACCCTACGCCAAGCGGGTTGGCGCGGATGTCGAGGAGCTCGACGAGCGAGTGGCGTCACTCGTAAGCGGTTGGCTCGAGACGATGAAGCAACCGCCCGCGGCAACGTCGGATCGCGCGGACTGATGCCTGCTTTACCCGGGTTTTTTTCCCGTGCCCCGACCCGATCGATCCTCTATCGATCCTTGTTTCGGTCGGCGATCGTGCTCGCGGTGCTGAGTGCGGTACTGACTTCGTGCCTTTCACCGGAGCCGCGGCCTGCGGGGGCGCCTGTCGCGCTCGACGAGCACGGTCAACCGGCAAGCCTTCTATCCGCATTTTTTGGACTCGATGGGGATTTGCCGCTGTTCGCCCGTCTTCTTCTCTGTCGAGGGGCCGCGGGAAAAGATGGTATGCCGGTGGTCCTGTCTCATACGATCGACGCGCAAACTCTCGCGGCAGAGGATTTTCGCGTCTTCACTCGATCGGGGGCCGAGACCGCTCCCCTCTGTGTGACTCTCCAGCCGGCTATGGACGAAGGCGAAGGCCGGACCGTGCTCCTCATCGGTGAGTTCGGCGATGCTGAGGAGGATCCGCCGGTGAAAGTGGAAGTGGTCGGCGAACTTCTGTCCGACGGCGCAACAGGTGGTCCGGTGAGTTTTCGTGGAAAGGCGATCGAGGTAACACCTTTGGAGGCCGGGCCAAGTCTCGTGCTGGCCGAGGTGATACCCGCCGAACAAAGGTCGACCTCGGGGCGGGGCTCTGCCTGCCCGCCGGACACCCGCCAGGTGGTCCGGGTGACCTGGGCTGGAGGTGTGTCACCCCCGCGCGGGACCGATGCCGGCGCGATCGAGCGCGCCCCGTATCGAGTGACGGTGGAACGTGCCGGGGGGCAGCGCGAGGAGATCAGACCGGCGGCCATCGCGGATCTCGGCGACAATGATAACAACCACCATCTATGCCTCGATACCCGGGACCCGGCGATCTCGGTTTCCTTTCCGGCGGGACAGCTCGTGGACCCCAATCAGGACCTCAACCCTGCGACGAAACTTCGGATCAAGCCTGGCCCCGGCGCTCACCGCAAGACTACGGCGACGCGGCACGGATGACGGCTTTCTACAAGAAACTCCTCGGGGCTGTCGGGCTAGTGTTGGCCGCAGCCCTCGGCTTTGTCGTATGGGAAGTCTTTTTCGATCAGGGTGGTCCGCATCACCCGAGAGTTTTCGGCCCCCCTGCGAAAACCAGCTGGAGGCCATCGGGGGCGCGTTCTGCGGGCGCCCATGGTTTCGATGTCATTCCCGAACCGACCACCTTCCACGCCATCCACGTAGGCGTGATCAATTCGGATCATGTCTGGGGCGTGGCCGCCCCGATGTTCGCCCCTGATTGGGTGGCTGAGCCGTCCTATTTCGTGGGCAATGGTCCAACATTTGATAACGAAGGCAATCTCTATTTCAGCCCCCGATTCTATCATGGGGATCGGGTGGCCGTGGTCTCTCTTGATGCGGATACGGGCGAACGCCGTTGGGCCATCCCCAGCCAGAGCGATCGCGAGACGATGAGTCCGGCTTTTGTGCTGAACGATCCGGACGACCCGGGATCCCAGATCCTGTACGTCGTCAGCTACACCCGGGCCATTGCGCTGCGGCCCGATGGGTCGGTGGTCTGGAGCATTCCCACCGGGTTGGAGCTTCCTCCGCGGGTGCCTGGAAAGAACCCCGGCTCGGCCTTGCATAGTTTCAATTATCATCCGGTGACCGACTCGTTGATTACGGTTTCCAAGGCTGGAGAATTATTTGCCTTCGACCGAAAGACCGGCGCGTTGAAAACCCCTCTCGGCCAGATCCCGGGCGCGCCGGCCATCAGTGGCACGGGCGCCAGGATTCCCGGCTTTGTGACCAAGCGAGTCGATCCATTGATGGATACGGCTTTCGGCAAAACCGAGGGTGGTTTGAGCCTGTTCTCGTCGGCGGTGAATTATATTTATGGCGGCGGTGGTATTGTGACCAATTATTTCAGCATCGCTCCTGACACTAGCCGGATCTATATCGCGGCCACCGCGGAAGATGCAGAAGATGGCACCGAGGATGGGCGATCCGAAATCGGAGCCATCTACGCACTGGACTTGGTGGAGGATGATGCCGGTGGCCTGGAATTCCGAATCCTGAATCGAGCTACTTTTCAGGGCGGCACGGGGTCGACCCCGGCGCTGAGCGCCGATGGCAGCCGGGTCTATGTGTCCGACAACCTGGGGCATGTGATCGCTTTGGACAGCGAATTGAACGAGATCTGGCGGTTTGATGTGGAAGAGCCGCTGGTGGGTTCGATCTCGGTGGCCTCCGACAACCATGAACTCTACGCGGTCACCCGCAATGACGTGATCCAGCTGGTCGACAATGGGGACCATGGTGTCCGGACCTGGACAGCCAGGCTCAACGGCTTCGATGGCTACGCCAACGTGGATCGGCAATCCAATACGTTGACCGCGACCGTTACAGCCAATGGCGTCGTGGTCGGGATTGGCGGGGGCAAGTCGTTGTTCGGGTTCAACCTGATGCTGCACGTAGGCATGGGCCTGCTGGATCGGGAAACCGGAGAGTTGCGCTACTTTGCCGAAGGCCGGGAGGACTCTCTGGCGATGAGCACGGTAGCTCCGGATGGCAGTATCTATGTGGCGCACTCGCCGATTCGGCGGGCTGTCGGCAAGGCCATGTATCCGGAGTTGACCCCGGACCTGACCGGAGGCATCGCGCGCTATAAACCCGTTCGACTCGATCTGCTGGCACGGGATGCCATTTGCGCGGCCGAGGCTCGCGGTGCCAATGCGAGCACGCTTGACCCGACCACTCAGGCCGCAGCGCTGGATGCGGATCTTCGACAGACCAGAGTGCTGCTCGAGCAGGCTGCCGTCGCCATCGGCAAGGCGGTTATGGATGGAGATCTTATGCCGGGAGATGCCGGCACGTTGAAGGGACTGCTGGAGAAAAGCTTGCCTGAATTGAATCCGGGAGATCTTGGCCGTGCGGTAGCGAATATGGCTGCCGCCTGCGCGCTCTTTCCCGAAGGCGATATGAAGGATCGGCCGGCCGCTCGTTGAGGCTGCAAGAAAGGCAGAATGCTGTGATGAAAAAACTCTTTGCAGGGCTGGCGATTGGACTTGGGGTGGTCGGTGTTTTTGTCCTCCTCCTCCCACAAATTCTGCATACGTTGGGCATGCATCCGGAGTATACGGGCCCCAGCTTCGACCTGCCGGGGAAACGCGCGCTGGTGATTACCACCAGTCATGATGTTCTTGCCGCACCGGGCGAAACCGAGGGTCCACCCACAGGAGTTGTAGCCTCTGAAATGACCCACCCCTATTACGTTTTTCTTGATGGTGGAATGCAGGTGGATGTGGCGAGCATCGACGGCGGCAAGATCCCGGTTGCCCCGAATTCCCTTTCGCGGACGTCGTCTACGCCCGAGACCAGACGGTTCCAGAAGGACTCCATCTTTCAGGCCAAGGTCGAGAATTCGATCAAGATCGACGATCTTGATTTCGGCGACTACGATATCATTTTCCTTGCCGGAGGATGGGGGGCGGCCTACGACCTCGGCTATTCCCCGGTGCTGGCAGAGAAGATCAGCAGTGCCTACTACGCCGAAGGCAAGCCGGTGATCGGCGGCGTTTGTCACGGGGTGCTGGGCTTGATCAAGGCGAAAGACCGCGATGGTAATTTGTTGATCGCGGGTCGTCGCATGACCGGGGTCAGCGACAAGCAGATCCAGGAACTCAACATTGAAATTACCCCGCAGCACCCGGAAACAGAATTGCGCAAGGCCGGTGCTCGATACGAAAGCCGCAGCGCGTTTCGCGATGTCTTTGCCACGCACACGGTTGTGGATGAGGAACGCCGTTTCGTGACGGGACAAAACCAGAACTCCAGCAGTGAAACCGCGCATCAGATGATGCAGGTCCTTGCCGAAAGGCCGGCGACTTGATCAATACGGCGCTCAAGATCGTGCTGGGTTTGGCCGGGACCCTGTTTTTGTTCAACGGTGTGCGCTGGCTGGTCGTCCCGGGTGAAATTGCACCTGCTGTCGGTCTGTCCGTGGCGGAGGGGCTTGGGTTGAGCACGCTCGTGGGGGACCTTGCGAGCTTCTTTATGGCCATGGGCAGTTTCGTGCTGATTGCTCTGATCACGGAACGCCGTACCTGGTACTACCCACCCATCATGATGCTGACGATCACGGCGCTCGGTCGCATCATCGCCTGGCTGTTGCACGACGCCACCCTTGCTGTCGGTCCGATCCGGGTCGAGGTGGTGGTGGCGCTGCTTTTGTTTTTTGCCTCTCGTCGCCTGCCGAAAGAGGCTTGAACGGATGGGACGACGTTTGTTGCCGCAGGGGTTGTTTTGCTCTGCTCTGCTCCTTGTCTTCTCCAGCATGCCGGCACGGGGGGCCGAATCCGCCCGTCCCAATATCGTCTTTATTCTGGCCGATGATCTCGGCTACACGGATATCGCGTCGTACGGCAGCGAGGTTCATACGCCAGCGCTGGATGCCTTGGCCGCCCAGGGCACGAGTTTTACGAACTACCACACGGCCGCGAACTGCGCGCCGGCAAGAGCGATGCTGCT
>DLYX01000098.1 GCA_003447545.1 Deltaproteobacteria bacterium
TCCAGAGATCGAAAGACCCGCAGGGTGTTTCGCCCGCCGGTATCTCGAGGGGCCATATTCTCGGCTTCGCGGCGCGCGGTGCTGCCATCGAAGGTTTTGGCACCGCCCCCGAGATCGGCACCGGCACAGAAGCCGCGCCCGGCGCCGGTGATGATAATGGCACGCACGTCATCATCGGCGTCGGAGCGGTCGAAGCAAGCCATGAAGTCGAGAAACATTTGGTGGTTATAGGCATTGAGTCGATCCGGTCGGTTCAGAGTAATGGTGAGCACGCCGTCGTTGAGTTCTGTCAGCAAAGTTTCAAAATCCATAGACAATATATTCTTCATGTCTCGCCGGGTTGCAAAACCCCACTCGCCGCTTTCGGCAAAAGGCAGTATGATTTCTCACTATGGATCGGAATACGGAACTACCGGGCCCCGAGGTTGTCGGGATTGACCATATCGTGCTGCGGACGAAACGCTTGCCGGAGCTCCTCGAATTTTACTGCGATAAATTGGGCCTCAAAGTCGAGCGGCACCTCAAGAAATTCGGCCTTTATCAGTTGCGGGCAGGTTTTGCGCTTCTCGATATTCTGGATCGAACAGTGGCCGATGCTGAGGAGGAGGCCATCGATTCCACGAAGCGCGATCCGCAGTACGACCACTTCTGTCTGGCTATCGCGGAATTGAATGCGCAGGAACTGGTCGAATGGCTCGATGCGGAAGAGATTCCGCATGGGAAGGTGGAGCGCCGTTATGGCGCGACTGGCGAGGGCACTTCGATTTATGCCGCGGACCCGGATGGTCGCCGCGTTGAACTGAAATTGGTGGATGAGGATTGACGGGAACGCACTAACGCCCTCGCAATCTGCGCAAGGCGCGCCGATCTTCCTTTGTGGGCCTCCCGGCGCCGCGTTCTCTGTCCATCGTGGGTGCGCTCGCCGCGGATGTTGAGGTTGGTGGCGGCGGGGAGTGATCGTCATAAAGTTCGGCCGCAAGCGGCGAGGAAAGCCGTTTTTCCGCGAGCGCCTTGACCACGACGATGATGGGCCCCCGCGGAGCCCTGGCATGAATTTCGTCGCCGATTCGCAACGGGTGGGCCGGTTTGGCGTTGCGGCCACCGACTTCGACGTGTCCTCCGGCGCAGGCCTTTTGCGCCAGAGCGCGGGTCTTGAAAAACCTGGCCGCCCAGAGCCATTTATCAATTCGTACCGAATCCATGGTTACAGCCTTTGGTTCCTGCCGGCCTCTTCTTAATGGACGTCTATCGGCCAGCGCAAGCACCCTCGGGTTTTGCTCGTGGCCGCGGGCGGAGGGGTGGTCTCGGTGGAAGCCCGCGGAGTTGGCCGTTTGCCCAAAAATCGGATATCCGGGCTTTGGAAGGGAGCGAGGCGCTCCCGTGTGGAGGTGTGGATGGGATTTTGGGCGAAATTATTCGGACGCGTATCAGCAGAGGACCGCAAGACGCAGGAAGTCGGGCGCGTAGATACGTATTTTCGCAAAGCCGGAGTTGTGGCCTTGAAGTTGAATCGCAAGCTTGAGGTTGGCGAGGAGATTCTGGTGCGCGGCGCCACGACGGATTTCGCGCAGCGCGTAAAATCCATGCAGATCGAGCATGAGGCCGTCGAAGCCGCTCGCCGGGGGGCAGAAGTAGGGATCAAGGTCCGCTACCGATGTCGCCCGGGTGACCGTGTGTTTCGTATTTTACCTGCTTGAGGCGCGCGAGCCTCCTCGCTTCAGGCGAGGAGGTCTGAATGCTCGTCGATGGTCCCGAAGGCATTCTCGAGTACCCAGGCCCGCTTCAGAAAGAAGTGTGCGGGTACTTCCCAGGTGAAGCCCATACCGCCGTGTACCTGAATGCAGGTCCGCGCATTTTGCATGGCTGCTTCGCCGGCATTGATCTTGGCACCAGAGGAGGCCCGGTTCTCTTCGCCCACCTCAGGATGTTCCAGAGTTGCGGCGGCGCCATAGACCGCACCTCTTGCGAGTTCTTGTCGCACGAAACTGTCCGCGCATAGATGCTTGACCGCCTGAAATTTTCCGATCGGTCGGTCAAATTGTTCGCGGGTGCCGGCGTAGGCAACGGACATTTCCGTCGTAGCTTCGGCGACGCCCAGTTGCATGGCTGCTGTCAGCACGGTGCCTTCGCGCGCGAGACGGGCCGATTCGGATGAATCACCGATTCGATCACCGCTAGGCATGCTGGTGATCAGGTACGTTGGCGTCAAAGGATCCAGAGATTCGCGGACCGGTTCGCCGGACATCTCGGACTGTGGAATTTTCCAGACACCATCCTCTCGCAGAACAATCACTGTATCGAGACTTTCGAAGTGCTCGAGCAGTAGAGGTTCATCTTGCCCTTTGGTCAGATCGATGCCGCCGACGATATTCTCCCCGTTAGCGGCTCCCTCGATGTATTTGGCGGCGATATGAGTCCAGACAATCGGACCCGGCATAAGGGCGCGGCCAAATTCGACAAAGACCAAAGCGGCGTCGGTCATTCCCAGTCCGAGGCCACCGTCTTCCTCGGGCAGTTGCAAGGAAAAGACGCCCATATCCTTGAGGTCGTTCCAGAGTGCCCGATCAAAGGACCAGACATCGATCTCACCCAGCTGGTCGCGGGGGAATCTGCTGGCGCAAAAATCCTGAATCCCCTGCTGAAGGGCTTTTTGGTCTTCGCGAAGTGTAAAGCTCATGAGATTCTCCTCAGCGGTCCTTCGGAAGACCGAGAATACGTTCGCCGACAATATTGCGCTGGATCTGCGAGGATCCAGCGGCAATCGTCATGGAAAGCGATTGAAAAGTTTCAAAGGTGAACTCATCGGCAGGTAATCCGCCGACGTCCTGGCGCGAAAGGGCGGCGCGACCGATTGCCTGCATCGATAGATCACCCATACTTTGTTTCAGCTCCGACATGAATAATTTGATCGCGGAGGCACCCACGCCGGGCACGCCGGTCTCGCCGGCTTGTGCAATCGTATAGCGCAACAAATAGCCGAGACCGTCGACCTCGGCGCGCATTCGCCCGATTTTTCGCCGCATCGGGCCGTCGAGAGTTCCGGCTGCTTCGGCGGCCTTGGCAATCTCTTCGATCCATATCTTCAGTTCGTAGATCTCGCCCGAGAAAGCCGTGCCACGCTCAAAGCGCAGGGTCACGTTGGTGA